>VAUM01000042.1 GCA_005774595.1 Actinomycetota bacterium | reverse complement strand
CTCCGGCGCGGCCCGCGACGCCGACCGCGCCGGAGCACGCAGCGTCGGCACCAGCCGTCGCCGAAGGGCCAGGCCCGCGGACCGCTCCGGTCCTCGCGGCCGGCTTCGCCGCTCGCACCGTCACCTTCGACCGATCCGTGCGCAGCGAGCTGTTCTGGCTCGAGACGGACATCCTCGACCCTCGCCACGTGCTGCTGTACACCAGACGCGCGGAACCGCGGCTGCAGCCGCGGGAGATCGCCACGCTGGCAGAGCGGCACGTGGCAGTCGTCGCGACGCGCCGCGCCGCGGCAGCTACGGGGGTGCCGCTGTACCGACCCGGCGCGGGCACGTTCGCGCTGGCGGTCGGGCTGGGGATGTGGACGCTCGCAGCGGCCGCGGCCGCAGTGATCCGGCTCGCTCCGCCCGCGCCCGGTCATGTCGCGATCGGGCTGTCGATGGTCGCGCCGTATGCGTCGTGGCGCCGCTTCTTCGAGCGCAACCGTGTGGGCGTGCATTTCGACATAGCCAACTTCGACAAGGCCGGGTCCATCCGCAACGCGGCGATCGAGCACGCCGGGGGCGTCAGTGTGGCCTACCAGTGGAGCAACCTCGGCGCGTCTCCGATCGAGACGTCGTGCGATCCCGACGTGTTCTTCCAGTTCGGCCCGGCCTACGACGACGTGTTCGCGAGGATGGGGTCCGCGTTCGGTCGGACGGTGTACTCGGGATACGTGACGGACCATGCTTTCGCGCCGGTGCGCGGGACGTCAGCCAAGCTGCGCGCGTCGCTCGAGGAGCGCGGCGCTCGCTTCGTGGTCGCCTACCTCGACGAGGCGACGTCCGATGCGCCTATGAGCTGCATGACGGATGCGGAAGGCGCCGCGATCTATGCCGACCTCATGCAGCGCGTGCTGGATGATCCCGAGTTCGCGGTCGTATTCAAGCCCGGGTATCCGCTGTCGATCGACGAGAGGCTCCGGGGCATCAGCGAGCTGCGCGAGCGTGCCGAGGCGACGGGGAGATGCGTGTTCGTGTCGGAGGGAAGCTTCCTCACCACGCAGTACCCGACGATGGTCGCCCAAGCGGCGGACCTGGCGATCGGCCTGCTCGGCAGCGGCACGGTGGGGCTGGAGTCCTGGCTGTCCGGAGTTCGGACGGTCTTTCTCAACATCGGTCCGCGGATGGGGCATCTGCCGCTTGCCTTCGAGGGCGCCGGGACCACCGTCTTCGACAGCGTCGGTGAACTGCTCGCAGCAGTCGACCGATTCCGGAGCGATCCGGCGCAGCTGCCGGGACTTGGCGATCTCACGGCGTGGGCGGAGGGTCGCGATCCATACCGGGACGGCCGCGCGTCCGAGCGCATCAGTGGATACCTCGCACTCCTGCTCGAGTCGCTCGGCGCCGGCGAGGGCAGGGAAGGTGCTCTGGCGGCGGCTGACGCGGCGTACCGCATCGCCTGGGGAGACGATGCCGTAGCGGTCCGCGAGCGAGCCGGGGCCTGAGCGGGCGGATCCGGGACCTCTGCTAGACTCCCTCGCATGGAACTCGCCCCGACACGACTGCTCGTCATGCCGTCCGGTTCCCCCGCGGGAGCCGAGCCGGGGACTCCGCTGACATATGAAGAGGCCAGGACGCTCGAGCCTGTGCGCGTAGACGATCTGCTGCGCGTGCATCCGGACGCGGAGAACGTGGCGCTGCTCGACGCGTACGTGTCTCGCGGCCTCGGTCTTGTGCCCATCCGCAGGCGCTCGCTCCAGCCGGCCCGGTCTTCTGAGGACTTCCCTGCACGCGTTCTGCTCGAGCTGACGAGCCTGTGCAGCCTCACCTGCACGATGTGCCCGCGCAACGTCCTGCGTCGGCCGATGACGCACATGCCGACGGATGTGGCCCTGCGCTGTATCGACGAGCTCGACGAGCACGGCATCGACGGACTGTGGCTCTACAACATCGGCGAGTCGATGCTGCACCCGGACTTCGCGGCGATCCTCGCGCACGTCGCGACGAAGCGGAACCTGGGGTCGGTGTGGCTGAGCACGAACGGCCAGCGTCTGGAGGAGGAGCATGTCGACCTCATCCTGTCGCCGCCCCTGACGTTCCTGAACTTCTCGCTGAACGCCATGAACGCAGAGACGTACCGCAAGGTATCTCCCGACGGTGACTACGGCGTCCTCCTCGAGAACCTCGCCCGCCTTGTGGCCCGCAAGCGCGAACTCGGGCGCGAGGGATCGCCACCATGGCTCCGCATCCAGATGATCGATCAGCCCGCCGTCGGCCCTGGCGAGCTGGACAGGTTCCTGGCCGAGTACGCGGGGCGGGGGGACATCCTGAGTGTGAACCTTCTCGAGGCGTTCTCGCAGGACGTCGCCGAGAACGTCGAGTACGCGACCGCCCGCGATCGCAGCGAGTCGAAGCGATGCAACAGGCTGGTGCGGGGCGACGCCTTCATCTTCTCGGACGGGGAGGTCGGATTCTGCGACACGGACTTCAACCACGATGCTTCGCTCGGCAACGTGTGCGAAGCCGGCATCGCGGCCCTGTGGTCCGGCGAGACTCGCAGGCGCTACCTGCAGCTGAACGAAGAGGGACGGCTCAACGACATCCCCATGTGCAGCCGCTGCATGGATTGGGACCTCTAGGGGCCCCGAACGTCACGGTCCTTGCCGCTCGGGGCCCGCGCCAATATAATGTTCAGCGTATGAACAATCCCACCGACCCGCGTTCCGGCTGCCCGGGGAGCGCGACACACGGCCGAAACAACTCGGTGCCAGACTCGAATCCGGAGCGGCAACCCGAGTGAGGAGATCCGATGCGCGTCTACTTCGAGCTGTCACGAGGCACGTCCGGTCGCGATGACCTGAACGATCTCGTCACGTTCGACGACGGGCGTACGCTCCGCATCGCGGGCGATCGCACCGAGGTCGTGGTCGGCCCTTCGAGGCGGCTGTTCCTGTTCGGCGACGTCTTCTACAGCAGGCGTGACGACGGGTCGATCCGGACGACATCCGCCGATGACTCCGAGCACCTCGCGCAGCTCTTCGCCCGGCACAGTCCCGAGGAGGTAGCGGAGCTGCTCGAAGGCCAGTACGTCGCCGTGGTCGTCGACGACGCCGCCCGCGAGGCGCAGGTCGTGTTGGACCGCTACGCGAGGCTCGACCTGTTCGTCCGTTCGAGCGGCGACACGCTCAGGTTCTCCAACGACGTCGGCGAGGTGCTGGCAGGCGAGTCGCCCGAGCGCGACCAGCGCATGCTCGCTCACCTGTTCCTCGTGTATGGCTGGTACACGCCGAAGGGCACGACCATCTACTCGGATGTCACGAGGCTCCGCGTGGGCGAGAGCGTCGCGATCTCGAGCGGAGGCGGTGTCTCCCGACGCCAAGCGGAGTTCGTGCCGCTCCGGATCGAGGAGTACGGCTCCGACGATCTCGAGCGCTACTACCAGGTGCTGCGCGACTCCGTGCTCGCGAGGGCCGCGCGCAGCGGCACGACGTGGGTTTCCGCCTCAAGCGGTTGGGACTCGTCGCTGCTCGTGGGGATCCTCGCCAACGAACTCGGCCCCTCGAGCGTCGGCATGCTGACGGGCAGCATGCACTACTCGCCGCAGACCGACGTCATCAACAGGTTCGAGATCGACAAGGTGGGGCGGATCGCGGAGTTCTTCGGCATCAAGCCCGAGATTGTGCGCTTCGACTATACGACCGCGGCCGCCGGCGACATCATGCGGGGACTCGCACCGTTCTGCCGGTCGCGCCAGCTCTACACGCTGTCGTCGCTGAACATGACGAGGCTCGCCGAGGGGCTGACGTCCGTCGCGGGCCCCGGTTGCACGATCATGAACGGCGAGGCCTCCGACTCATTCCACAACTTCGGCTTCTCGCAGTTCGGGACGTTCTTCCACACCTCGAAGGCGTTCACCGAGTACGCCGACAAGATGAACTGCTACCTGTTCGGCCCGTCGTTCCTGGGCAAGGTGCTCGACGGCTCGTTCGAGGGAGACCGCGTGTTCCGCATCTTCCGCGAGATGAGCCCGGGCGTGCCGTTCCGCACCGACTGGCCCGATCGCGCAGGCATGCTCGAGGCGTTCCTGTTCCCGCTGTTCTACGGCGGGCCGCGGCTGCCCTTCGCCGAGACGTGGCACACCCCCGTGCTGACGGACGCAGGCCGGGCGGCCGTGTACACGTACCCGTTCCGCGAGTACATGCCGGAGGTGCTGGCGGGCATCACGCCGGAGACCATCTATTCCTGGTACATCCGGATGTACCTGTCGTTCCACACTCAGGGCTCGACCGTCGCGGTGCTCCGTGCCGCCATGGAGCGCAGCGGCCAGAGCTCCCGGATGCCGTACAACGACGCGCGCCTCATCGAGGTGCTCTCGAAGGCGCCGGAGAGCTGGGGCAGGGGCCTCGATCTCAACCACACGAAGTACCCCCTCAAGTGGGTTGCCGAGAACCGCATCCCGTTCCCGTACGAGACGCTGCAGGAGGGCCCGCACGCCTATCTCTACGACACGATCGAGGGGTTCTCGCTCGCCGCCGAGACCACGTACCGGTCGGGTCTCTCGCACCTGTTCCGGGAGGTGATGGACGAGGCCGCCTACCGTGACGTGCTCGACCCGGACTATTTCGACCTCGCCTACCTGGACGGGCTTCGCGACGGCTACCTAGCCGGGAGCGAGGTGAAGGGCGCGGACCTCGGTGCGTTGTTCGCGCTCGTGCAGTTCTGCATCATCGGTTGGTACTGAGCGGCCGCATCGCGGTGGACCGGCCGGCTGGCCGGGACTCGTGGGGTGCGGCGCGACTGCTGTGAGGTCGTATGCGCGTTGCATTCATCGAGTTCGACGACGAGATCGACGGCCTGCTCGCGGCCCTGGCGAATGACGGCATCCCTGTCACCGAATGCAGGGTCGTCGCACTCGAGCCGAGGGCTCGGCTCGCGCTGAAGTGGCGCGGGATCGACGCGGACTCGACGGTGCCCTACTTCTCGAACGCGGCTCACGAGCGTGTGATGCGCGGCAGCGAGGCGCTGATGCAGCGGTTGCGGGCGGCGCTGTCGGGCTTCACGGACGAGCGCGGCGTGTCCGTCGCGTACGCCACCGAGTTGTGCCACAACGCCAGGATGCTCTACAACCACCTCGCCAAGACGCTCGAGGTCATCGTAGCCGCCGCAGAGGTGGCGCCCGGCGCGGCGATCTACGCTGCGGTCGGGGCGGGTTGCACCAGCCGGCTGATGATCGACGACACCGAGCGCTATGCGGGCCGTCTCGCCCGGCGCTGGGCGCAGGGCGCGGGACGCCGCTTCGTCGACATCGGCGGGGTCGCGGCCGACGCGCGGCCGGCGGCCGACCGGGTGCCGCGCGCGCGTCCGGCGCAGCGGGTCTGGGCGAGCCTGGTGGCCGGGGCGCTGCGGCGGCGAGAGGTGGTCATGCTGCCCCGTGCGAGTGGGTATCTCGCGCCCCTCGTCGAGTCGCTCCGCGACCGTCTGTCCGACCTCGAGTTCCTCGGGATGGACTTCGAGGGCTCACTGGACAAGGCGGTGGCGGGAACGTTCGTGGGCGCGATGCGCCGTGGCCTGCCGCCCGCGACGGTGGCGGTCTCGTGGTTCGGCGCGCGCGCATCGGGCCCCGAGAGGGCAGCGCTCTCAGAGTGCGTGGCCTCGGCGTTCGCGCCATGCGACGAGACCCTGTACCACGGCGTCGAGTTGAGCGACCTGCTGCAAGCGAAGGCAGCCGCGGCGTACCTGCCGGCGCTCCTGCGCATGTTGGATGATTCCGCGGGACTCGCCGAGCTGTATCGCCGGGTGCCGCACGCGTTGCTGGTCTCCGCCGTCGCGCTCGGCCGCATGTCGGTGGCGGGTGAGCTCGCCGCCGTGCTCGGGCGCCGGTCGCTGTTCGTGAGCCACGGATCCCATCCCGTCCCGGTCGACGACACGCACGAGATCGAGCTGCTGAATCTCGCACGCGGCTTCATGCTGTCCGAGTACACGCACGTCGCGCTCGCGACTCCGGTCCAGGAGGCGCACCTGCGGTACTTCCGCGAACGCTACCCGTGGGTGCGCGCGGAAGGCGTGCGGACCGGCCCGCTCGTGTTCGCGCGGACGGATCCCAAGGACCGCCCGGCGGCGAAGAAGGCGCTCGGCTTGCGCGAGGACGCGTTCGTGATCACGCACGCGGTGACCGTGAAGGCGCGCTCGGGCGAGCGGTTCCACAACGTCGAGACGATCGACGAGTTCATCGAGGGGGTCTCCGCGCTCGTGCTCGCGATGGATCGCTTGCCCGGCGCCCACCTGCTGCTGCGCGTCCACCCCGGTTTCGTGCTCACGGACCATGAGTTGCGCGGTCTGCTGCCCGAGTCGGACCGGTACACGATCGACAGCAGCGGTCCTTTCGCCGGTGCGCTTGCCGCGACGGACCTGCTGGTCAGCTACTCATCGACCGCCATCGACGAGGCGCTGCTCAACCGTATCCCCGTGCTCTTGTGGGACAAGTGGGCCAGGTACGACCACTTCCGCACGCCCGCGTTCGACGGCACGGCCGAGGGCTGCTGGCCGGTCTGTTACGTGGATGACGAGGAGCGTCTCGCCGAAGCGCTGGCCTGGGTCCGCGCCCGCGTCGAGTCGGGCGGCCCGCCGACGGACGCCGAGCTGTCCCCGTATGATTACGGCGAGGAGTACTTCGATGCGCTCGTGCGGTTCGTGCGCGAGTCGTTCGACCGAGGGAGGGGCTGACGGGCATGCGCGTCGTGGGCTTCGTGCCGTGCAAGCTGAACAGCGAGCGTGTGCCGGGCAAGAACGTCCGCACCCTCGGCGGCGTGCCGCTCGTCAACCACGTCCTGCGCACGCTGGCCGAGGTGCCCGGGATCGACGAGACGTACCTGTACTCGTCGTCGGACGCCATCGAGGCCTACGTCGAGCCCGGCGTGCCGCACACCTGGCTGCAGCGCCCCGAGTGGCTCGACACCTCCGACGCCAAGGTCCAGGACTTCGTCGGCGAGTTCGTGAAGGCCGTCGAAGCGGACGTCTACGTCCTCGCGCACATCACGAGCCCCTTCCTGCGCGCCGCCACCGTGTCCGAGTGCGTCCGGGCCGTGACGGAGGGCGGGCACGACTCGGCCTTCGCCGCGCTCGAGGAGCGCCGCTTCGCCTGGTACGAGGGCCGCCCGCTCAACTACGACCTCGCGGCGCCGGTCCCGCGTACGCAGGACCTCGAGCCCGTGTTGTTCGAGCAGTCCGGCCTCTACGTGTTCCGCCGTGAGGTGTTCACTGGAGGCGCGAGGCGGATTGGCGACGCGCCGTTCGTGCGCGTGGTCGGCCGGCTCGAGGGGCACGACATCGACGAGCCCGACGACTTCACCTTCGCCGAGCTCATCTGGGAGCGCGGCCTGCACCGCGATGAAGGAGACACGCCGTGACCGAGCCCGCCGCCCGCCGCCCGCTGCTGCTCGACTGCACCATCCGCGACGGCGGCTACCTGAACGAGTGGTTCTTCGATCCGAAGCTCGTGCGCGAGACGTACCGCGCGGTGTCCAAGGCCGGCGCCGACTACTTCGAGATCGGCTTCCGCGGCACAGAGGCGCACTTCGACCCCGCGAAGCACGGGCTGTGGCGCTTCACCCCCGACGAGCTCATCGCCGAGACCGTGAAGGGCATCGCGGGTGCGAAGGTGTCGATCATGGCGGACTTCGGCAAGATCGCTCCCGGCGACTTCGCGCCGGCCGATGAGAGTCCCGTGACGATGGTGCGGCTCGCCGCGCACAAGACCGACATGCGCGCGGCGCTCGTCCTGCTCCAGCAGTGGAAGGCGATCGGCTACGAGACCTCGCTCCAGGCCATGGGCTACTCGGGCTACTCGAAGGCCGAGCAGGAGGAGCTCGCGGCGATGCTCGCGGGCTCGGGCATCGACTACATCTACGTGGCGGACTCCTACGGCTCGATGTTCCCCGACGCGATCCCTGAGCTGATGGAGCCGATGCTGCCGCTGCGCAGCGAGATGCGCGTCGGCTTCCACCCGCACAACTCGCTGCAGATGGCGTTCGCCAACACGATCGCCGCGATCGAGGCGGGAGCCGACATTGTGGACTCGTCGCTGTACGGCATGGGCCGCGGGGCGGGCAACCTGCCTACCGAGATCATCGTCGCGTGGCTCCAGCAGCGGATGCCGGACAAGTTCAACGTCATCCCGGTGCTCGACGCGGTCTCGCGCTACTACGCGCCGATGCAAAGCCAGATCGGCTGGGGCTACACGCTGCCGTACATGCTCTCGGGCCTCTTCGAGGTGCACCCGTACTACTCCGCGCGCCTGGTCGACATGCAGGAGTTCGCGATGGAGGACATCTGGCGGGCGCTGACGGTGGTGCGACGCCGCGACCCGGTCGGCTTCTCGCAGGCGCTGGTCGACGAGATCGTGGCCGCGGGCATCTCGGGCGAGGCGGTGGGCGCCGGCGACCAGGGCGCCCCGTCCGCCCCGGGCCCCGTGCCGTACCTCGACCGTCACGCGGGCCGCGACTTCCTCGTGCTCGGCAACGGCCCCTCGCTCGCCGAGCACCGCGACGAGATCCTCGCGTTCATCGAGCGCCACGACCCGGTCGTGCTCGCCGCGAACCACCTCGCCGGGATGTTCACGCCCGACTACCACGCGTTCTCGAACAAGCTGCGCTTCACGAGCTACGTCGGCGAGGTCTCGCCGGAGTCCGTGCTCATGGTCTCCGAGCACATCCCCGAGTCGCTCGTCCGCGAGTACACGCAGCGCGACTACGAGCCCATCCGTTTCGTCGACTCGGCCACGGCCGACTTCGGCGTGACCGATGGCGTCATCGCGTGCAACTGTCGCACGGTGTCCGTGCTGCTCATGGGCGTGGCGGCGGTGATGGGCGCGGAGCGCGTCTTCGCCGCGGGTATGGATGGCTATCTTGGCGTCGGCGAGTCGGGCGAGTGGCTCTTCTACCATGAGGCCGAGGAGACCGAGGACCGCGAGCTCATCGCGGCCATGCACCAGGCGAACCGCCGCTACATCGGCCAGATCGACGAGTTCCTGAAGGCCCGCGGCGGGGAAGGCGTCCACATCCTGACGCCGACGACGTACGAGGGCTTCTACAAGGGCATCGCGAACTACGTGTAGGCGTTCCCGGCCAGATCCGCTCAAGGCGGGACGCGCCGATGCCGACATGCTAGTGTGACCGTCGACACGTTCGGGGGGATGGACGTACGCTCGTGGCGTGCGCTCGTGGCCGGGAGGACACCCTGAGCACCCGCACCATCGGAGCACCGCTGATCGAGGCCGCTGCGGCGGTGGACCGCCCGAAGGTCCGCCTGTCCGAGTACGGCTTCACCGTTCTGCAGATCGAGACGCTGCTCGCCTGCAACATGGCGTGCAGCTTCTGTGCGTACCCGCTGCTCGAGGACAAGGGCGCGCGCCTCGATGATGCGACCGTGCTGCGGCTGCTCGACCAGGTCGACCCCGACGATCCCGAGTTCGAGTACGTCTGCTTCAGCCACTACAACGAGCCGCTGCTCGACGATCGCGTCTTCGACTTCCTGCGAGCCGCCCGCGAGCGGGGGCTCAAGACCCTACTGATCACCAACGGGCTCGCGCTCCGCTCTCCTGAGACGGTAGAACGGCTGCTGTCGGCCGAGCCCGACTTCATCAAGATCTCGTTCCAGACCGCGAGTCGGCACAAGTTCTACCAGTCACGCGGCACGGGGATCTCGTACGAGAAGTACGCGCTGACCGTCATCGACTTCCTGCGAGTCGCACAGGAGCGCGGAGGCCGGACCAAGGTGACCGTCGACTTCGCGTGCAACTTCATGCCCTGGTACCAGCGGTTGATACGCGGTCTGCTCGGAGTCGAGGCAGGTGACCCCTCCGTCCGGCACGACCTGACCAGCCTGTCACCGTACGTCGTGGACTGTGTGGAGT
>VAUM01000041.1 GCA_005774595.1 Actinomycetota bacterium | reverse complement strand
CCCTCAGGCCGCGATCGAGCCCGGCCAGCTCGAGATGATCGCGCAGGTCACGATCGTCTACCGGCTGAAGTAGCGCGGCTTCGGCAGTCGCGGATGACGAACGGCCCCGAAAGACGTCTCTTCCGGGGCCGTTCCTCATCTCCGGGCTTGGCGGGCCCCCGGTGGAGGGGGGTGACCGGGGGCCGCTCTCGCAGCCCGGGCCGTGCACGCGAAGAACCTACTTGTACGGGTCCAGCTCGATCTTGTAGCCCTGGCCGCCGCAGTCCGGGCAGGTCCGGGCCTCAGTACCTCGTGTCTTAAGGTGCGTTAACGTTCCGTCAGTGGTATCGGCAGGACTGCCGCGCGCCTTGAGGGCGGGCCGTTCCCCGCCCGCGCGCGCGTGCGCTAGAGTGGGCGCGCACGGCGGGCGAAGGGGGTCTTGCGCGATGCGTATCGTCATCGGCGTCATGGGCGGAGGCACGGCGGACGAGCGCACGCTCGGACACGCACGGACGCTGGGGCGGCTGATCGCCGAACGCGGTTGGGTGCTGCTCAACGGCGGGCGTGCGTGCGGCGTGATGGATGCCTCAGCGGCGGGTGCGCACGAGGCGGGCGGCCTGACCGTCGGCGTCGTGCCGGACGAGGACCCCGGATGCGCCTCGGAGCACCTCGACGTCGTCATCGCCTCGGGCATCGGCCACGCGCGCAACCTCACGAACGTGCTCTCGAGCCGCGTCGTCGTGGCGTGCCGCGGCGAGGCCGGGACGCTGTCCGAGATCGCGCTGGCGCTCAACGCCGGCCGGCCCGTCGTGGCGCTCGACTTCCCGCTCGGCACGTCCTTCGAGCGCTGGGAGCGCGAGGGCCTGCTCGTGCACGCCGACAGCCCGGAGACCGCGGTCGCCGCGGTCGAGCGCTACCTCGAGTCCGGCGCGTGAGCGGCATGCCCGCGCGTCGTATCATGCGACCCATGAAGGACGCAGCATGAGCGAGCAGCGGCGCCGGCCGCCGGCGCGCAGGCCGCTGGACGGCGTGTCGGACCCGGTCGGCTACCGCCGCCGCCTCGGCGCGGGCCCCGCGCCCCGGCGCCGTACCGCTTCGCTGCCGCGCAACCAGCGCGTCCGAGAGGGCGCGTACGTGTTCACGAAGCACCCCGCGCGCAGGCGCGCGCCGTGGGTCGCCGGCGCGGCCGCGGCCGCGGCGCTCGTGCTGGCCGTCTGGCTGTGGACCCGGCCGGTGACCGTGGAGGTCACGCCGCTGCCCGCCGACGCCCGCGTCACCCTCGGGGACCGCTCCGCGGTGGGAACGCTGACGGCGGGCGGCATGAAGCCGGGCGCCTACGCGCTGCGCGTCGAGCGCGCCGGCTTCGCGCCGGTCGAGCGCACGCTGAAGGCCAAGCGCCTCTTCGGCACCTCCGAGGAGGTCTCGCTCGAGCCGCTGCCCCAGCAGCTCGGCGTGCGGTGCGTCACGCCGAAGGGCGCCTCGATCACGATGCTCGTGGGCGACAAGAAGTACTCGGGCGCCGAGGCGCTCACGCAGACGGTCCCGGCCGGCCCGGTCCGGGTCTCGGTCGCCAAGGACGGCTTCAACACCTACTCGACCGACCTGTTCCTCGATGCGGAGCGCGCGCTGATCGTCAATCTGGACCCGAAGGGCCAGCTCGTCCACACGCTCGGGATGATCCCGTGCGCCGGTAGGCCGAAGGGCGTCATGGTCACGCCGGACGGCCGCGAGGCGTGGACGACGATCCTCAACGCCCAGCCGTCCATCGAGATCGTCGACCCGCGCACCGGCAGGATCACCGGCGGCATCAACCTCGGCACGCACGGCGCCGTCGAGGTGCTGTTCAACAAGGCCGGCACGCGCGCGTACGCGAGCCAGATGGAGACCGCGAAGGTCTTCGAGGTCGACGTGAAGACACGCAAGGTACTGCGCGAGTTCAAGACGGGCAGCCCGAAGAACTGGACGAAGGTCATCGAACTGTCGCCCGACGAGAAGACGCTGTACGCGTCGAACTGGTCCGGCGACAGCGTGTCGATCTTCGACCTGAAGACCGGGACGCTGACCGACGAGATCGCGGTGGCCAAGACCCCGCGCGGCCTGTACGCCGCAGACGACGGCATGACGCTGTGGGTCGCGTCGTTCGACACCGGCATCCTCGAGCGCGTGGACCTGGAGAGCGGCGCGCGCGAGACGGTGTTCAAGAGCACCGGAGGCGCGCTGCGCCACTTCGTCGCGGACGAGAAGTCGCGGCGCCTGTTCACCTCGGACATGGGGCGCGACTGCGTCTGGGTCACCGACCTGGACACCGGCGAGACGAAGAAGTTCGTCGACACCGACGAGAAGCCCAACACCATCGACCTGTCGCCCGACGCCAAGGTGCTGTTCGTCTCGTGCCGCGGCGAGAACGGCAGCAACTACTACGTGCCCGGGCCGGAGTGGGGCTCGATCCTGCTGCTCGACGCCGCCACCGGCAAGCCGCTCGACGCGATCATCGGCGGCGACCAGTGCACCGCGCTCGACGTGTCGGACGACGGGAAGACCCTCGTGTTCTCGGACTTCCTCGACAACCGGCTGCGCGTGTACGACGTGCCGGGCTACGCGGTGCTGGCCAAGGGCGGCGGCGGGCGGTACCAGGCGCACTTGGGGGAGATACGGAAGTAGGGTCGGCGGACGCCGGAGGGAGCCATCGCCATGGCCGTGTGCGAGTTCGTCGAGACGTGTCCCTTCTTCACCGCGGCATCCGGCTACTCGCCCGAGATGTTCGAGGAGATGCGGCGCTCCTGGTGCCTCGCGGCGCGTCCGGACTGCGCGAGAAAGTGGGCGCGCCGGTACGTCGCCCTCGAGCAGATACCCGACGACCTGCTGCCCACGGACGCGACAAGGGCGCACGACCTCGTCCTCCGTCTGACCGGCCGCGACGAGGAGCCGTCGTGATCGCGCGCCCGGCCGTCTCTGCGGCAGCGTCCGCGCCCGCATCGGGCACGCCGTAGCCATGCGCGTCATCGACTTCCACACCCACGCCTTCCCCGACGCGGTCGCCGCGTCGGCGATCCCCGCGCTCGAGGCCGAGGCGGACGTGACCGCCGTGTTCGACGGCACCGTCGGCGGCCTGCTCGCCGAGATGGACCGCTGCGGCGTCGACGTCTCGGTGATCCAGCCGGTCGCGACCAAACCCACCCAGGTGCGCGCGATCAACGACTGGGCCGCCGGGCTCGCCTCGGACCGCATCGTCCCGTTCGGGGCGATGCACCCCGACGTCGACGACCCGGACGTCGAGATCGAGCGCATGGCGGCGCACGGGCTGCGCGGCTTCAAGATGCACCCCGAGTACCAGGATTTCGAGCCGCACGAGGCCCGCATGGAGCCGGTCTACGAGGCGGCCATCTCCTACGGGATGGTCGTGCTGTTCCACGCCGGCATCGACATCGGCCTGCCCACGCTGCGCGGCACGCCGCGATCGTTCGCGGCGATGCTCGATGCGTGGCCGCGCATGAAGGTCGTGCTCGCGCACATGGGCGGGTTCCGCCTGTGGCAGGAGGTCGCGGACCTCATCGCGGGGCGCGACGTGTACCTCGACACCTGCTACACCCTCGGGCACCTGCCGGACGACTGCTTCCTCTCACTCGTCCGAGAGCACGGCGCGCACCGCATCGTGTTCGGCAGCGACGGCCCGTGGACGGCCGTGGACGCGGAACTCGCACACCTGCGGCGGCTCGGCCTGTCCGACGACGAGCTCGCCGACATCCTCAACGGGAGCGCGACGCGACTGCTCGGTGACGTGTGAGCCGCCGGAGGCCTATCCCTCGGCGGTGATGACCTCGAGCCCGCCCATGTACGGTCGCAGCGCCTCGGGCACGACGACGCTGCCGTCGGCCTGCTGGCAGTTCTCGAGCACCGCGGCGAGCGTGCGCCCGACCGCCAGGCCGCTGCCGTTGAGGGTGTGCACGAAGCGCGAGCCCTTGAACGCGTCGGGCTGCCGGTACTTGATCGACGCGCGCCGGGCCTGGAAGTCCCAGCAGTTCGAGCAGCTCGAGACCTCCTTGTAGCCGTCGTAGCTCGGCAGCCAGACCTCGATGTCGTAGGTCTTGCACGCCGCGAACCCCATGTCGCCGGTGCACAGCAGGATGACGCGGTACGGCAGTCCGAGCGCCTGGAGCACGCGCTCGGCGTCGTCGACCATGGTCTCAAGGTCGTCCATCGACTCCTCGGGCTTCGAGAACTTGACGAGCTCCACCTTGTCGAACTGGTGGACGCGGATCATGCCGCGCGTGTCGCGGCCGGCGGCGCCGGCCTCCTCCCGGAAGCACGCCGTGTACGCCGTGTAGCGGCGCGGGAGCGTGTCGCCCTCGAGCACCTCGTCGCGATGGAGGTTCGTCAGCTGGACCTCGGCGGTGGGGATGAGGTACAGGCCCTCGCTCGTGCGGAACAGGTCGTCGGCGAACTTCGGCAACTGGCCGGTGCCGGTGAGCGTCTCGGCGTTGGCCAGCGACGGCAGCCACCACTCCCGATAGCCGGCCGCCGCGTGCATGTCGAGCATGAGGCTGATGATGGCACGCTCCAGGCGCGCGCCCGCGCCGCCGAGCACCACGAACCGCGACTTGGCGAGCTTCACCGCCCGCTCGAAGTCGATGATGCCGAGGTCGGGGCCGAGGTCCCAGTGCGCCTTGGGAGCGAACGCGAACCCGCTCGGCGTGCCCCAGCGGCGGACCTCGACGTTGGCCGTCTCGTCGGCGCCTCGCGGGACAGACCCGTGCGGCGGGTTCGGGACGGTCATGAGCAGGTCGCGCGCCTCGTCGTCGACGCCGCCGAGGTGGGCCTCGAGGGCTTCGAGCGACGCGTTGACCTCGCGAACCTCGTCCTTGAGCGCGGCAGCCTCGTCGGCACGTCCGGACTTCATCATCTCGCCGATTGCCTTGGACGCCTCGTTGCGGCGCGCCTGCAGCCCCTCGGTCTCGACGATCAGCCGGCGGCGCTCCTCATCGAGCGCGAGGAACCCGCCGAGGTCCCACGACGCTCCGCGCGCCTCGAGGGCGGCGCGAAGTTCGTCGGCGTTGTCACGGACCCAGCGGGCGTCGAGCACGGATGCTCCCCCTCGCGTCATCGGCTGCGGTTCTGCCGGCGAGTATACGGCAGACCCGCGCAGCCGGCGCGGCCACGACACCCCCTCGGCGCATCATCTATACTGCTGGCCAGGGTCCGGCCGCGGCTGGGCGGGGTGCGGTACGCGTGAAGGAAGGCATCCGCGCGATGACGGACGCACAGGTCGAGACCATCGCCGATGAGGGCGAGCAGGCCGAGCAGCGCCAGAAGCGCAGCAGCGTCTGGACGACGCTGGGCATCGGCGCTCTCGTCATCATCATCGTCCTGATCTTCCTGCTCCTTTGGGACCCGTGGGGCTCGAACCGCGCGGCGCGCGACGAGGGGCGCCACCCCGGGCTCGTGGGCACCGTCGACGGCCTTCCCGAGTCCAGCGCCTACGTCGGCATCTGGCTGAAGCCCGGCAAGAGCATCGAGTCGGTGTTGCGCCGTCACGGCCTGCCCGACGGCGGCGTCGTGTTCCAGGACGAGGCCGGCGGCTACTACGTCGTCTCCGCAGGCGACCGCGACGTGGCCGCGGTCGTCAAGGAACTCAAGGCCGACACCGCGCTGTACGACGCTGGCCGCGTCTACGAGCAGGACGCGACCGGCACTCCGTAGCGCCCGCCGACGGTCCCGCTGCTCCCTACCGCTTCCCCGCCTTCGGGTAGCTGCCGAGCACCTTGACCTCGCGCAGCTTCAGGCGCAGGCAGTCCAGCGCGAGCCGCACGTTCTCGTCGGTGACGTGGCCGGCGAGGTCCACGAAGAACATGTAGTCGCCGAGCTGGCGCTTCGTGGGCCTCGACTGGATCTTGGTCAGGTTGATGTCGCCGTACGCGAACTCGGACAGCATCATCAGCAGCGCACCGGGCCTGTCCTTCTTCATGAACAGCGCGAGCGAGGTCTTGTCGTGACCGGTGCGCTCGCGGATGCCGCGGCCGATGACCACGAACCGCGTCTGGGCGCCCGCGTAGTCCTCGATGTTGCGCTCGAGCACGTGGGCGTCGTAGATCTTCGCGGCCAGCGCGGGCCCGATCGCGGCGACCCGCGGGTCGTCGACGGCCGTCCGCACCGCATCGGCGTTCGAGTTCGCGGCGTCCACGGGCCTGCCGACCATGTGGCGCTGCAGCCAGCGCCGGCACTGCCCCGCGGCCTGCGGGTGTGCGACGATCCGCTCCACGTCGGCGGCCTTGACGCCGGGAGCCGCGACGAGGTTGTGATGGACGTCGATGACGACCTCGGCCTGGATCTCGAGGTTCGTGTCGAACACGAGGCCGTCGAGCGTGGCGGGCACGGAGCCCTCGACCGAGTTCTCTATGGGCACGATGCCGAACTCCGCCTGGCCGCGCTGCACCGCCTCGAAGACCTCCTCGATGGTCGGGCAGTCGACCTTCTCCAGGTCCTCGATCCGCAACGTCAGCAGGGCCTCCTCCGAGAAGGTCCCCGCCGGGCCGAGGAACGCGTAGCGCGTCACGCTCCCACCCCCTTGCCCGCGGGAGCGGCCTCGTCGACCTCGCCCGGGGGCGTCAGCTTGCGGTGCGGTGAGCGGACCCGGTTCTTGCCCGAGCCCTTCGCGCGGTACAGCGCGTCGTCCGCCTGCTTCAAGAGCGTCTCCTTGTCGTACGCGTGGGCGGGGTAGCTCGCCACCCCGACGCTCGCGGTGAGGCTCACGCCGCGCTCACCGGCGGCGTCTGCGAACTCGAACGACTCGATCCCCTCGCGGATCTTCTCGGCGACCACGTAGGCGCCGGTCGCGTCGGTCTCGGGCAGGACCACCGAGAACTCCTCGCCGCCGTACCGGCATACGACATCGACCTCGCGCACGCACGAGCGCAGCACGCGCGCGAGCTCGGCGAGCGCCTCGTCGCCGGCGATGTGGCCGTGCGTGTCGTTGAACTGCTTGAAGTCGTCGACGTCGAGCATCACGAGCGAGACGTGTTTGTGGTAACGGCGCGCGCGCCCGACCTCCTCGTCGAGCCGCTGCTGCAGGTAGCGGTAGTTCGTGAGCCCGGTCAGCTCGTCGGTGATGGCGAGCGTGCGGGTCAGCTTGTACAGCTGGGAGTTCTCGACGGCGACGACGAGTTCGCTCGCGACCGCCTGGAGCACGAGCTTGTCCTCGGCCGACATGCCCTGCAGCGCTTCGGTCTCGGCGCAGAACACGACCATCATCGTCTTGTGGTCGAAGACCGAGATGCAGCTGAAGTGCTCGTCGTTCCCGCGGCCGGACACCACGTCGTACGAGACGTCCACAGGCGCCGAGCCGGGCTGGAACGTGCTCGTCGAGAAGAGCGTCTCGGACTTCGACCGGTCGATGACGAACAGCGAGCAGCTCGGCAGGTCGATCACCTTCTGGATGATCTCGATGACGACCGGGCCGATCGTGTCGAAGTCGAGCGTCGAGTGGATGATCTCGGTGATCTCCGAGACGGCGTGCAGTTCGGTCAGACGGCGCTGCAGCCGGTCGGTGAGGTGCTCGTTGGCCTCCTTGGCGGCCTGGATCTGCGACTCGTGCTCGGCATGATGCGTCGCGTTGAGCGCGAGCGCGACGCCGAGGTAGACCAGCGCGCCGGCCTGGATGCCGATCGCAGCCCACTCGTAGACCTGGTGCCGGGCGCCGGTGAGCTCCGCGACGCCGTGCCCCGCGATGTACGCGGCGGCGCACAGGCCCGCGGCGAACCACGAATCGCGCCTGCGGACCGCGCTGATGTAGAACATCGGCACGCTGAGCGCCACCGCGAAGCCGACGTCGGCCGCGGGCTTGAGCGCCGCGACGAGCAGGACGAGCGCGACCAGCTCGGGCGCGATCGCGGCATCGAGGACCCGTCTCACCGGCGCGCGTCCGCGCAGGAACGCGACGACCTGGCCGGCGAACGCGAGCGTGAACACCGAGATGCCGGCGATGAAGAAGCGGTGGGGCGTGTCGGTGACCGGCCCCTCGAGCCCGACGAACGCGACCGCGATCAGGCCGGCGATCGCGAGAAGGTACCCCACGATGTAGCCCTTGACCACGGTCTCGAGCGAGTCGATGCGGGACTTCAAGGTCACGGCGGCGTCATCTTCCCGAACGGGTCCCGTAAGGCGACACGCGCCGCGAATCCGGCCCGCTCGCCGTTCGAACGGAGTATAACCGTTCGAAGATGGGCCACCCGCCGGCGCGGCGATGAAGCGAAGGCACGGAGGACGGATGGACGCGAACGGGGTCAGGCGCCTTCTCGATCAGGTGGCCGCGGGCACGACCGGCCCGGCTGAAGCGGCGGAAGCGCTGTCACGCCTGCCGTTCGGCGACGTCGGCGCCGCGAAGGTCGACCACCACCGCGACCTGAGGTGCGGTTTCCCGGAGGTCGTCTTCTGCGAGGGCAAGACCCCGGACCAGGTGCGGTCGGTCGCGCGCGAGGTGCTCGAGCACGGCGAGGTCCTGCTGGCGACCCGGGCGTCCGCCTCGCACTACCAGCGCGTCGCGCAGTCCGCCTCCGACGCGAGGTACTTCGAGGAAGCCCGGCTCATCGTGGTCGACCGCCGCGAGGCGCCGCCGAGCGAAGGGCACGTCGTGATCGCCACCGGAGGCACCTCCGACGCCCCCGTGGCCGAGGAGGCAGCGATCTGCGCCGAGGTCATGGGCGCGCGCGTGACGCGGCTGTACGACGTCGGCGTCGCGGGGGTGCACCGCCTCCTCGCGCATCAGGACCTGCTGCGCGACGCTCGCGTGGTGATCGCCGTGGCGGGGATGGAGGGTGCGCTGCCGAGCGTGATCGCGGGGCTGGTCGCGTGCCCGGTCGTCGCGGTGCCGACCTCGGTGGGCTACGGCGCCGCGTTCGGCGGCGTCGCCGCGCTGCTCGGGATGCTCACCGCCTGCGCGAGCGGAATCGGTGTGGTCAACATCGACAACGGCTTCGGCGCCGCAGCGCTCGCCGTGAGGATCAACCGCGCGGGGAACCGCCGCGGGCCGGCGGACGAGGCGCCCGGCGAGGGCGGACCATGATCGTCTGGCTCGACTGCGCGAGTGGCGTGTCCGGCGACAAACTCCTCGCCGCGCTCGTCGACGCCGGCGGCCCGGCCTGTGAGACGTCCGTGCGCAAGGCGCTCGCGGCGCTGCCGCTCGACGGGTGGGCGCTGGCGTTCGAGCGCGCCGCCCGCGGTGGGGTCGAGGGCGCAACGGTGCGCGTGGACGCGGCCGCGATCCAGCCGCACCGTGCGTGGAGCGACGTCCGCGCGATGCTCGGCACCGCGGCGCTGCCCGCCACCGTGCGCGCGCTGTCCCTGCAGGCGTTCGGCCTGCTCGCGGATGCCGAGGCGCGCGTGCACGGGGTCGAGCCCGGCGAGGTGCGCTTCCACGAGGTCGGCGCGGTCGACTCGCTCGTGGACACGGTGGGCGCGTGCGCGGCCTACGCCGCGCTCGGGTCGCCCGAGATCGTCTGCTCGCCCGTCGCGCTCGGCGGCGGGACCATGACCTGCGCACACGGAGCGCTGCCGGTCCCCGCGCCCGCGACCGCGCTGCTGCTCGAAGGCGTGCCCGCGTACGGCGGGGACGCGTCGCTCGGCGAGCTCACCACACCCACGGGCGCGGCGCTCGTGCGCACGCTCGCGACCTCGTTCGGGCCGATGCCGCCGATGGCGGTCGGCGCCGTCGGGCACGGAGCGGGATCGCGCGAGGTCGAGGGCCTGCCGAACGTCCTTCGCGCGGTCACCGGCGAGCCGCTGCCGGACGAAGCGGGCGACGAGGACGTCGTGGTGCTCGAGACCTGCATCGACCACCTCGCGCCGGAACTGCTCGCGATCGCGCTCGACGCCGTGCTCGCCGCCGGCGCGCTCGACGTCTGGCAGGCGCCGGTCGTCATGAAGAAGGGCCGCGCCGCGGTGCAGGCG
>VAUM01000040.1 GCA_005774595.1 Actinomycetota bacterium | reverse complement strand
CCCGCCAGGTCACGGCGATGCGCTGCACGAAGACCTCGGTCAGCGCCGGGCCGGAGACCATGGTTGCGCGCAACTTGGTCAGCCCGCCCTCCGGCACCTCGGGGTGCCGGAGGAAGATCGCCTCGCTCACCGCCACGTTGAGGACCGAGTCACCGAGGAACTCGAGACGCTGCCAGTCCGGCCCGCCTTGACCGGCCGCATTCGGGTGCGTGAGGGCGGCCGCCAGCAGCGACGGGTCTGCGAACGTGTGGCCGAGCAATGCCTCCGCGCGGGTGCGGCGGGCCTCGTCGAGGCTCATCGGCCGACGCGCGCGAGGACGAGCGTGGTGTTGTGCCCGCCGAAGCCGAACGAGTTCGAGATCGCGACGTCGATCGCTGCCTCGCGCGCGACGTTCGCGACGTGGTCGAGGTCGCATTCGGGGTCCGGGTCGTCGAGGTTGATCGTCGGCGGCAGGACGCCCTCCTCCAGCGCGCGCACGGTGATGACCGCCTCGAGCGAAGCAGCGCCGCCGAGCAGGTGGCCGGTCATCGACTTCGTCGACGAGACCGGCGGCGCGTCGTCGCCGAACACCGCGCGCACTGCCGCGGACTCCGCAGCGTCGCCGACCTCTGTCGAGGTGCCGTGGGCGTTGACGTAGCCCACGTCTCCCGGTGCGATCCCCGCGCGAACGAGCGCGTCGCGCATGGCGCGGCGGGCGCCGTCGCCGCTCGGGGCAGGTGCGGTGATGTGATAGGCGTCGCCACTCGCCCCGTAGCCGATGACCTCGCCACGGATGCGCGCGCCGCGGGCAACAGCCGACTCCCACTCCTCCAGGATGAGGATGCCGCCCCCTTCGCCCATCACGAACCCGTCCCGCCCGCGGTCGAACGGCCGCGATGCGCGCTGCGGCTCCTCGTTGCGGGTGGACAGCGCGCGCGCGGCGCAGAAGCCGCCGAGTCCGAGCGGCGTGATACCGGCGTCGAAGCTGCCTGCGATGATCGCGTCGGCTTGGCCGCGCACGATGGCCTCGAACGCCTCGCCGAGTGCGTGGTTGCCGGTCGAACACGCCGACACCGGGGCGTAGTTGATGCCCTTCGCGCCGTACTTGATCGAGATGTGACCGGCGGCGAGGTCGACGATCATCATCGGCACGAGCAGCGGGCTGATGCGCGAAGGCCCGCGCTCGAGCATGACCGCGGTCTGCTCCTCCATCGTGAGCAGGCCGCCGATCCCGGAGCCTACGATAACGCCCACACGCTCGGCGTTCTCATCGGTGATCTCGAGGCCTGCGTCCGCGATGGCCTCCGCCGCGGTCGCCACCGCGAACTGCTGGAACCGCGACATCCGGCGCGCTTCGGTCTTGTCGAGCACCGCGGCCGGGTCGAAGCCGTTGACGAGCCCTGCGAAGCGCACGGGGTAGTCGGCGGTGTCGAAGGTATCGATCGGGCCGATGCCGGTCACGCCGGAAGAGACCGCCTCCCAGGTCGCACCGACGCCGATGCCGACCGGCGAGATGCAGCCGAGGCCCGTGATCGCGACGCGCCTCACGACGCGCCCGCCACGGCGGCGGCGCGCCACTCCTCGACCAGACGCTCCATCAGCTGCGCCACGGTCGGGATGTCGTGGATGCGCGCGGCGGCCGAGCCGGCGAAGACGAGGCCGCCCTCGACGTCGCCCTGCTGTGCCTTCACGAGCTTGTCGATGATGCAGTAGTCCTTGTGGCACTCCTTGAGGCACACCACGCACGACTCGATGCGCGGCACCTCGCCCCTCAGGGACTTGTCGACGAAGGGGTTGCGCAGCGCACGGCCGGGCAGGCCGACCGGGCTCTTGATGAGCACGATGTCGTCCTCCGTCGCGTCGACGTACATCTGCTTGAAGCCCTCCGACGCCGAGGACTCGACCGTCGCCGCGAAGCGGGTACCCATCTGTACGCCGGCCGCTCCCATGTCCAGGACCTCGCGGATGTCCGCGCCGGTCACGACGCCGCCAGCGCCGACGACGGGGATGTCGACCGCGTCGATGATCCGTGGAAGCAGGTCGCGCATCGGCTCATCCGTGCCGAGGTGGCCGCCGGCCTCGAAGCCCTCGACGATGACCGCTCCCGCGCCGAACTTCTGCGAGAGCGCCGCGACGCGCTCCGAGCCCACGATCGGCACCATGGGGATGCCGGCCTCCCGGCACCACGTGAAGACGTCGCGCGAGAAGCCCGCGCCGGCGATCACGAGGTCCACGCCGTTGGCGATCGCGGTCTGGACGAGATCCTTGAACTTGCGGACCGCGACCATGACGTTGACGCCCAAGACGCCGTCGGTCGCCTCGCGCGCCTTCTTGACCTCGGCACCCAGCTCCTCCGGCTCAAGGCCGGAACCCGCGATGACGCCGATGCCGCCTGCGTTGGCGACCGCACTGGCCAGTGGCGCCATGGAGATGCGCACGGCCATGCCGCCCTGGATGATGGGCAGCTTCGCGGTCACGTCGCCGATCTCTAGCTTCGGCATCTCGAGCTTGGGCATCTCCACAGGTACGGCGCCTTCCGGTAGGGGCGACGGGCCGAGCGGACGCGCGCATCTCGCGCGCCCGCTCGCCCGGTCGCGTTGCGTCTCGATGGTGCTAGGCCTTCGATGCGATGTACGCCACCGCGTCGCCGACCGTCTTGATCCTCTCCGCGTCCTCGTCGGGGATCGACACGCCGAAGTGGTCCTCCAGCGCCATGACGATCTCCACGATGGCGAGCGAATCTGCTCCCAGGTCGTCCAGGAAGGATGCGTCCTCGACGACGTCCTCAGCGTCCACGTTGAGGTTGTCGACGACGACTTCCTTGACCTTCTCGAAGATCTCCTCGTTGTCCATGTGCGGCACCTCCTTCCCGAGCACAGCGGGGGCTTCCCGTTGCGCTTAGTAGAACGTCATCCCACCGTCGACGGTGAGAATGTGACCGGTGACGTAACGCGCGTCGTCGGACGCCAGGAACGCGACCGCCGACGCGACGTCCTCGGGAGCGCCCAGCGTGCCGAGTGCGATGCTGCCCGCGATCTGGGCGCGGACCTCCTCGGACAGCTTCTGGGTCATGGCGGTCTCGATGAAGCCCGGCGCGACCGCATTGCATCGGATGCCGCGGCTCGCGAGCTCGCGTGCGGTCGTCTTGGTCAGCCCGATGACGCCGGACTTGGCGGCAGAGTAGTTCGCCTGGCCTGCGTTCCCGCCGATGCCCACGACCGACGCGATGTTCACGATCGCGCCCGCCCGGGCCTTCATCATCACCTTCGATGCGGCACGCGTCATGAGAAAGACGCCGGACAGGTTCGTCGAGATCACGGCGCCCCAGTCCTCGTCGCTCATGCGCACGAGCAGACCGTCGCGCGTGATGCCGGCGTTGTTGACGACCACATCGAGCGACCCGAGCGACTCGACGACCTCGGTGACGTTGCGCTCGCAGTCCTCGGACTTCGTCACGTCGCCTTCGACAGCGATCGCCCGCCCGCCAGCGGCCTCGATGGCCGACACCACTTCGGCGGCCGCGTCGCCGCAGCCCGGATAGTAGTTGACCGCGACGGACGCGCCCTCGCCCGCCATGCGGAGCGCGATGGCCGCGCCGATGCCGCTGGAGGCGCCTGTGATGAGCACGTTCTTGCCTGTCAGACCGTTCATCTACCCCACCCTCCCGGTGGCGGCCTCGACGCCGGCCGCCGAAGCGGAGACGGCGGCGAGCCCTTCGTATCGCTTCGCGAGCCCGGTCAGGACCTCGCCGGGGCCTGCCTCGACGAGCGTGTCCGCTCCGACGGCCGCCAGCGCGCCCATCGTCTCGGTCCAGCGGACCGGCGAGACGATCTGGCGCGTCAGCCGCTCGCGGATGACCTGCGCGTCCGTGGCGGGCGCCGGCTCGGCGTTCTGCACGACCGGCAGCCGAGCGTCTTCGAACTCCGCGGCGGCCAGGACTTCGGCGAACGCTTCCGCTGCCGGCGCCATGAGCGGCGAATGGAACCCACCCGAGACCGCGAGCGGCACGATGCGCCGCGCGCCCGCGGCCGACAGCGCCTCGGACCCGGCAGCGACGCCATCCTGCGTACCTGAGATGACGACCTGTCCTGGGCAGTTGTCGTTCGCGACCCAGACCCCGTCGATGCCCGCGACGCTGTCGGCGACCACAGGACCGTCGAGGCCGATGACCGCTGCCATCGCCCCGGGCGTCTCGAGAGCGGCCTGCGCCATCATCTGCGAACGCGTGATCACGAGCTCGAGGCCCGCTTCGACCGAGAACACGCCGGCCAGCGCCAGCGCCGCGTACTCGCCGAGGCTGTGACCGGCCAGCGCGACGGGGGCGACCCCCGCTTCGAGAACGGCGGCACCCCATGCCCAGTCGGCGAGGTACAGCAACGGCTGGGCGACGCGCGTCTGCGCGAGCTCCTCCTCCGGCCCGAAGGTCGAGAAGGCGCGCAGCTCGAGGTCCGAGAGGGCCTCGGCGGCGTCGAGGAGCCGCGAAAGCCCCTCGACGGGCGGCAGCGCATCGAGCATGCCGACGCGCTGCGAACCCTGGCCTGGGAAGACGATCGCGATCGACGCGGTCACGTGAGGCCGCCTCATTCCACCAGGGCGGACATGCGGCGCAGCACGTCGCTCGCCTCGGTCATCATCTCCGCGACGATCTCGGCCGCGGGCTGGATGCTGTCGACCATCGACGCGCACTGGCCGGCCATGATGCTGCCCATCTCGAGGTCGCCATCGCGCATGCACAAGGACAGCTTCCCGCTGCCGAGGGCCTCGAGTTCCTGTGGCTTGTTGTCCCGGTCGAGCTCCTGGAGCAACTTGCTGAGCTTGTTCTGGATGACGCGTACGGGATGGCCAGTGGAGTAGCCGGTCACGATCGTGTCGCGATCGCGGGCCTTGAGGATGCGCTCCTTGACCGCGGGGTGGATGGTGCACTCGGTGGCGCACATGAACCGCGTGCCGACTTGCACGCCGTCGGCGCCGAGCGCGAACACAGCGGCCACTCCCCTGCCGTCGGCGATGCCGCCTGCCGCAACGACCGGGACGTCGACGGCGTCCGCGAGCTGGGGGATGAGCACCATCGTGGTGAGCTCGCCGATGTGCCCGCCGGCCTCCATACCCTCGCCGATGACGGCGTCGGCGCCGATGGACTCCATGCGTCTGGCGAGCGCGACCGAGGGAACGACGGTCAGCACGCGGATCCCGTGCTCTTTGAGTGCGGCCATGTACTTGCCGGGGTTGCCCGCGCCCGTGGTCACCGCCGGGACACCCTCGTCTAGACAGAGCTGCACGAGCTCGTCGATGTGCGGCGTCAGCAACATGAGGTTGACGCCGAACGGGCTCGTCGTCAGAGCCTTGGTCCCGCGGATCTGCTCGCGCAGCACATCGGTGGGCATGTGACCCGCACCGATGATCCCGAGTCCGCCGGCATTGCTGACCGCCGCCGCGAGTTCAGCGGTCGCGGTCCATGCCATGCCGCCCTGGATGATGGGGTGCTCGATGGCGAGCAGCTTGGTGAGTCGTGTCGGAAGTCCCATAGCGCTCCGGCTACCCCTTTCGCGCGGGCGCAGGCATGATCCATCTCAGCGCGGTCGCCCCCCAGGTCAGGCCCGCGCCGAATCCCACGAGTACGAGAGCCATCCCGGGCGCGAGCCGCCCGCTAGTATACAGGTCGTCGAGGGCCACAGGTATCGAGGCACACGAGGTGTTCCCCACCCCCGCGACGTTGCTGAACACGCGCTCGGCGGGTACGTGGAGCTTCTCCGCGGCAGCGTCCATGATGCGCTGGTTCGCCTGGTGCGGCACGAGCCACGCGAGGTCCTCGATGGTCAGGTGGGCGGCCTTCAGCGCCGCGCGGGCGGCCTTCGGCACGGCGCGCACCGCGAACTTGAACACCTCGGGGCCGTTCATGCGGATGGAGACCTCTCGCGCCGCGACGCTCTCGCAGGTCGCAGGAGACGCGGAGCCGCCGCCGGGCACTTTGAGCAGGTCAGCGCCAGCACCGTCCGCACCCAGCACCGTCGACAGGATGCCGGGCTCCCCGGCGGCGCACACGACCACCGCGCCAGCGCCGTCGCCGAACAGCACGCACGTCGACCGGTCGGCGAAGTCCACGATGGTACTGAGAGCGTCGGAACCCGCCACGAGCACCGTCCGCGCCCGCCCGCTCTCGATCGCCGCACACGCGGCGTCCAGCGCGTAGATGAACCCGGTGCATGCAGCATTGAGATCGTACGCGGCGCAGGACGCGCCGATCTTCGTCTGGACGAGGCAGGCGGTGGCTGGGAAAGCCATGTCCGGCGTGGATGTCGCGACGATGATGAGGTCGAGGTCGCTCGCACTCACTCCGGCGCGCTCGAGCGCGACGCGAGAGGCAGCGGCCGCCATGTCCGAGGTGGCCTCGCCCTCGGCCACGATGTGACGCTCACGGATCCCGGTACGGCTGACGATCCACTCGTCCGACGTGTCGACCAGCTGCTCGAGGTCGGCATTGGTCAGCACGCGCTCCGGAAGGTAGGAGCCGATGCCACAGATGGCGGCCGCGACGGCTCGCTGATGTTCGGGGGGGCGCATGGTGCGCGCTAGTCTACACGACCGCGCCGGAGTCGCAACCGGGGGAACGCCTCAGGCGTTCGCGACAGCCCGGGCGATCGCGGGGACGAGCCCTCCACGCACGGCGCGCGCCGCGACTCCGCACGCGGCCGCTACTGCGGCGGGACCGGAGCCCCCGTGCCCGATGATGAGCACGCCGTCGACCCCGAGCAGCGGTGCGCCGCCGACGGTCTCGGGGTCGAGTTCGGCCTTGACCTCGGCGAACCGGGGCTTGAGCACTGCCGCGGCAGCCTTGGAGACGACGTCGCCGGTGATGGCGGCCCTGATGCGGGAGAGCAAGGCCGACGAGAGCCCCTCCATCACCTTGAGCGCGACGTTGCCGCTGAAGCCGTCGGTGACCACCACGTCCGTGGTGCCATGCGGAACGTCCCCGCCCTCGACGTTGCCGACGAAGCCCTCCACGTGCTCGCGCATCAGCGCGTGCGCGTCCAGCGCCAGCTGGGAACCCTTGGCCTCCTCGGACCCGATGTTGAGCAGGCCGACGGTGGGCGCGTCGCTCCCCAGCACGATGCGCGCGTACGCAGCGCCCATGTGCGCGAAGTCGAGGAGGTTCTCCGGCTTGCAGTCGGCGTTGGCGCCGACGTCGAGCAGCACGGTCCGGTGCTCGGGAGAGGTCGGCAGGACCGCTGCGATAGCGGGCCGGGAGACGCCGGCGATGCGGCCCATGACCAGCGTGCCCGCAGCCATGCACGCGCCGGTGTTGCCGGCGGAGAAGAACGCGTGCGCCCTCCCCTCCTTCACTGCGCGGCAGCCGGCGACGATCGACGAGTCGCGCTTGGAGCGCACGGCCTGGGCCGGGTGCTCGCCCATTGCGATGACCTCGGGACAGACCATCGCCGTCGCCCTATCGCGGCCGGCACAGTACGGCTCGACCACGTCCGCGGGCCCTGCGAGGAGCACTGTCAGCGCCGGGTCCGCCGCGAGTGCCGCCGTGACGCCGTCGAGCACGGCCGCGGGTGCGAAGTCGCCGCCGACCGCGTCGACGACGAGCGTGACCTCCTCGGGCACGGGTTTCCCTTCGAGACGTGACGGGGTCAGTCGATCACCACACCGAGCTCGTCGGCGCCTCGGGCGCTACTCGGTGTCGACGACTTCCTTGCCCTTGTAGTAGCCGCAGGAGGCACAGACGCGGTGCGGGAGCTTCGGCGCATGGCACTGCGGGCAGAGCGATGCCGCGGGCGCCTCGAGGTTGTGCGTGGCGCGGCGCGTGTCGCGCGAGCGGCGGTTGGTCTTCCTCTTCGGTACCGGCATGGTGCAGCCTTCCTCGTTCTCGGCCGCAGCTGTCGGCCGTCCTTGTCGAACCGTGCGCGCCCCGGGAGCCCCCGGGCGCGGTTGCGCATGATAGCACAGGCCGGCGAGGCGAGTGAACCCGGCCCGGGAGCATTCCGCCGGAGTCACTCGTCGCCGGCATCCGCCTCCGCCTCGCCGGTGTCGTAGCCTTGAAGCGCAGCGAACGGGCCGTCGGCGTCCTCGTCACGCGGACACGCGCACGGACCCTCGTTGAGGTCCGCGCCGCACTCCGGGCACAGGCCCTTGCAGTCGGCCGAGTGGAGGGGCGCGAACGGCGCCTCCAGCGCGAGCGCGGACTCGATCGCCGCCCCGAGATCCACCGCGCCGTCCTCCACGTATCCGAACTCCTGGTCGTCGGGCAGGTCGCGGTCGTGGCCGTGGCGCACGTAGAAGCCCTCCACCTCGCCGGACAGATCCAGCTCGAAGTCCTTGAGGCAGCGCGCGCACTGGGCGGTCGCAGGGAACGTGACGCTGCCCGATGCGACGAAGCCCGCGCCGGTGTTGGTGACGGTGGCGGCGACGGACACGGGGCCCCGGGCGGTGAAGGTCTCGTCGCCGACGACGAGCGAAGGGATGTCGTAGCCGGTCTCCACGTCGACCGACCCCCCGGTGACCTCGAGGATCGGGGTGACGTCGACGGTCAGCGAGCCCACGCTACTGGCGCTGGCCGACCTTGCCCTGCAGGCGGTCGCGCCCGCGCTGCACGGAGGTCAGCAGCTTGCCGAGGTTCACTTCGAGGTTGGCGAGCATCTCGTCAGCGTAGTCCTCGGCGCCGAGTCGGATCTCACGCTCGCGCTGACGGGCGCTGTCGAGCATCTCGGCCGCCTGCTGCTCGGCCATCTTCACGACTTCCTGCTCCGCCGCGAGGGCCTGCGCGCGCTCGCGCGCTTCCTCGAGGACGCGGTTGGCTTCCTTCTCCGCCTCCTCGAGCATCTCCTGGCGCTCCTTCAAGACCCAGCGAGCCTGCTTGATCTCGTCGGGGAACTGCGCGCGGACCTCATCGATGATCTCGTAGATCTTCTCGGGGTCCACCATCTTCGATGACGTGAAGGGCATCGAACGTCCGGACTCGACGATCTCTTCGATGCGGTCGATCAGCGCCATGATGTCCATGCTTGCCTATACCTCCGTCGTCTGTGCCCGTGCCAGCCGCTCTGCTAGAGCGTCCGCCACCGGGTCCGGGACGAGCCCTCGCACCGAACCGCCTCGCGCGGCGATCTCCTTGACCGCCGACGAACTCAGGTACATGTACTCCGGGACGGCCATGATGAAGACTGTCTCGATGCTCTTGTCGAGCCGGTAGTTCAGCTGCGCCATCTGGAACTCGCGCTCGAAGTCGGTGATGGCACGCAGCCCCTTGATGATGACCGTTGCGCCCATCTGGTGCGCGACTTCGACCAACAGGGTATCAAATGGCGCGACCGACACGTTAGGCAGGTGGGCGGTCGCGGCCTTCACGAGCCCAACGCGCTCGTCGAGCGAGAACAGCGGGCCGCCGCCCTTGTCCGCCGACAGGGCGACGGTCACGACGACCTCGTCCACGAGGCCCGCCGCACGTTCGATGATGTCGAGGTGACCCGACGTGACCGGGTCGAAGGTGCCGGGGCAGAGCGCACGCCTCATGCCGGTCCCGGGCCTCCTCGGTAGGTTGCGATGTCGAACGCCGTCGTGCCGTACCGCTTCGACCGGACCGGTTCGAACCCGTCCGGCCAGTCGGCCTCCTCGTCGGCCGCGTGCTCCCACACGACGACGGCGTCCGGCCCGAGCAGCCCCGTTCTTGCGAGGTCGGCGAGGAAGGAGGCAACCTGAGCCGACCCGATTCTATAGGGAGGGTCGACCAAGAGCAAACCGAACGGGGCCCCCGGAACGGCCCCCGACGACGCCATCCGGAAGGCGTCACCGCGCGCGACGCGGGCGTGCGGCCCGGCGCCGAGGGACTCGACGTTCGCCTCGATCGCACGCAGCGCGAAGGCAGCCGAGTCGACGAACGTGGCGTGCGATGCGCCGCGGGACAACGCCTCGAGCCCGAGCGCGCCGCTTCCTGCGAAGGCGTCCAGCACGCGGCATCCGCCGAGATCCGAGCCCATGAGG
>VAUM01000039.1:7362-10079 GCA_005774595.1 Actinomycetota bacterium | reverse complement strand
TCCCGAGACGCGCGCCCGCATCGAGCGCATCCTCGCGAACGGCTACACCGAGGGCGCCGGGCCGCAGGACCCGACGCTGTTCTCCCCCCGCCAGCTGCGCGACGTCTTCCTCATCCACTCGTACCGCACGCAGCACGCGCCGGTCGAGGTCGCGTTCACGGGAGACGCCGAGATCGACGCCACCGCCCTGCTCCGGGCGTCGGGACTCACGACCCGCACGCACCGCAGGACGCACGCAGCGCCTTCAGCCTCATCAGATTGACGACGTCCTTCTCGGGCGCCTCCCCCGGCATCTCCATCACGACGTCGCAGCCGGACAGGCGGGCCTGCGCCACCATGGCCGCGAAGCCGCTCTCGCCGATGGTCCCGCGGCCGATCCAGTCGTGGCGGTCCTTGTGCGACCCGGCCGGATGCATGCAGTCGTTCGCGTGCACCAAGCCGATCGCTCCGGGCCCCGCCGCGGCGTCGAGCGCGTCGAGCAGTGCGCCCCAACCCTCCGGGCCCGACAGGTCGTGACCCGCGGCGTGGGCGTGACAGGTGTCGAGGCACACGCCTACCGCGCCATGGTCGTCGCCGAGGTCTGAGAACACGAGCCCGTACTGGTCCGGGTCCGCGAGGAAGAGCGTGCCGGCGCCGGCGGAGTTCTCGAGCAGCACGCGCACCTGCGCGCCCGACTCCTCGCGCGCGACCGCGAGCGACTCGCACAGGCGGCGCGCGGCCGCAGGCGCGTCGACGTCGGCGAACGTGCCAACGTGCGTCACGACGCCCGCCGCCCCGAGGTCCTCGGCACGGACGAGCTCGTCGGCCAGCGCCCGCGCCGACTTCATGCGCAGGTCGTCGTCGAGTCCGGAGAGGTTGAGCAGGTACGCGGTGTGGGTGTACGCAGGCGGCAGCCCCGCGGCGGCGAGCGCTTCGCGGAACGCGGCGCAGTCCTCCGCCGAGTGCCGCGGTCCCTTCCACTGCATCGGGCTCTTGGCGAACACCTGGACGCACTCGCAGCCGATGCCCGACGCGTAGTCGACCGCGGCGACGAGCCCCCCTCCGGTCGTGGCGTGCACGCCGAACCGCATGGCCCCGCACTCCCGTCGTCCGCCCGTCACCTCTCCCGGCCGAGGGTACACTCACTCCATGCCAGCGCGCGATGCCGCATCCGGCCTTTGGAAGGGCCGGGCCGTCCTCCACGTCGACATGGACGCGTTCTTCGCGTCGGTCGAGCAGCTCGACCATCCCGAGTGGCGCGGGCGGGCCGTGGTCGTGGGCGGCTCGCCGCAAGGGCGCGGCGTGATCGCCGCCGCGTCGTACGAGGCCCGCGCCTACGGCGTGCACTCGGCGATGTCCGCGGCGCGCGCGGCCAGACTCCTGCCCGCCGACGCGGTCTGGGCGCGCGGCAACTTCGAACGCTACGCGCAGGTGTCCGCGGCCATCCGCGCGCTGTTCGAGGCCGAGACGCCGCACGTTCGCATGGCGTCGGTGGACGAGGCCTACCTCGACGTCACACCGAGCGAGGCGCGGCCCGAGCATCCGGTCGCCGTCGCGCGCCGCCTCATCGACGCCGTCGACGCGATGGGGCTGTCCTGCTCCGTCGGCGTGGCCACGTCCGCGACCGTGGCGAAGATCGCCTCGGACCGCGACAAGCCCCACGGGCTCACCGTCGTGCCGCCCGGCACCGAGGCGGAGTTCCTCGCGCCGCTCGCCGTCGGACTGATGCCCGGCGTCGGCGCCGTCTCGCAGGAGCGGCTCGTCAGCCACGGCGTGCTGACCCTCGGCGACCTCGCGGCCCTCGATGACGCCACCGCGCGCGACCTCGTCGGCTCCGGCGGACCGGACCTCGTGCGCCGCGCGCGCGGCGTCGACCCGACGCCCGTCCGTCCCCGAGAGGCTGCGAAGTCCGTCTCGCGGGAGCACACGTTCGCCACCGACCTGCGCGAGGAGGGCGAGGTGCTCGCCGAACTCACGCGGCTCACCGACGAGGTCTGCGCGCGCATGCGCCGCAAGGGGGTCGCCGGGCGCACCGTCACGGTCAAGCTGCGCTACTCGGACTTCACGACGCGCGTGGCGTCCCGCACCGTCGCGACCGCGACCGACTCGCCCGAGGCGGTGCTCGCCGCCGCGCGCGAGACGCTGCGGTCCGCGTGGACGCCCGGCACCGGGCTGCGGCTGCTCGGGGTCGGCGTGTCGCATCTCGTGGATCCGGCCGAGCAGCTCGACCTGTTCGGCGAGGCGGATGCCGAGCGCCGCGGCCGCGACGAGCGGCTCGGCTCGAGCCTCGAGGCGATCCGCGAGCGGTTCGGCGATGGCGCGGTCGGAGTGGGGCTCGACGGGATAGGCGATACGGACACCTAGGAGTGCCTCCGGAAGAGTCGCCGAGCTACCAGCCCACTACGGGCCGGTCAACTCGCCTGTCACATCGAACCGATCGACCCACACCGTGTACCCAGCAGACCTAGCGTTCCTGCTGGTCACGGTTTCGATACGCAGGACATGTTCCTCCAACGGCAGTCCGGAAGCCGAGTACAGTACCTGGCGGAACTGGTTGAGACCCGCGTACATGTCGACCGTCGTCTGGTACGCGCCATCCAGGTAGACGTTGGCGCGCCCACCCGACGTAGACCGCGCACCTATCCAGTCGATCGCCGTCCCGAAGAACGTCGCCGTCACCGAACGTCCGCCACCGGAAGCCAACCGGAGTCTGACAGCGGCGCGGGAGCGCGAAGAGG
>VAUM01000039.1:0-7352 GCA_005774595.1 Actinomycetota bacterium | reverse complement strand
CCCGCCAGCGCGCGGCCGCGGTCGAAGAACCCGCCAGCGCGCGGCGCCGGCCCGCGCACGCGGCGCCCGTCCTACCCCGCCCGGACCGCCTCGTCACCGCGGTCATGCGCGGGGTGGTACAGCATCGGCTTGATCTCGCCGGAGTCGATGGCCCGCACGAACGCGTCGACCACGCCCGGGTCGAACTGGATCCCGCGGAACCTCACGAGCTCCTCGCGCGCGGCGGAGATGCGCATCGCGGGCCGGTACGGGCGGTCCGTCGTCATGGCGTCGAACGCGTCGGCCACGCCGATGATGCGCGCGAGCGCCGGGATGCGCTCGCCGGACAGCCCCTCGGGGTAGCCGCGGCCGTCCCAGCGCTCGTGATGGTAGAGCACGATGTCGCCCAGGTCCCGCAGGAACGGGATCGAGCCGATGATCCTCGCACCCATCTCGCTGTGCGCCTTGATCTGCTCGAACTCCTGGTCGTTGAGGCGCGCGGGCTTCAAGAGCACCTTCTCGGGCACGCCGATCTTGCCGATGTCGTGCAGCAGGCAGGCGCGCTCGAGGTCGGTGAGTTCGCGCTCGGAGAGCCCCATGAGCCGACCGACCGACACCGCGTAGTCCGTGACGCCGAGCGAGTGCTTGGCGGTGTAGCTGTCCTTCGTGTCGACGGCGCTGATGAGCGCCTGCAGGGTGCCCATCGAGTACTCCTCGAGGTCGGCCATCGAGCCGGCGAGCCGCTCGTTGACCTCCTCGACCTCGTCCTCGCTCTCCACGAGCCGGTTCTGTATCTGCCGCACGACGCCGACCTGGCTCAGGTACAGGATGCCGAGGCCCGCCGCCACGACCGCCCACAGCGTCAGCGTGGTCGACCTCACCGACCCGGCGACCGGCTCATACGAGGTGTAGACCTCGACGACGCCCTCGACCGGGCCGCGAGGCTCGAAACGCAGGGGCGAGTACACCTCGATGACCTTGCCGAACAGCCTCGTTTGCGGCTGGCTGTCGTCACCCTCGTCGGACTCGTCCACGGCGAGCGCCACGACCTTGCCCGCCATGGCGCGCTTCAAGTCGCCCTCCCCGTCGAACACGGCCCCGATGCCCTCGCCGTCCGCGGAGTAGAGGAGCTTGCCCTCCGGCCCGAACACCTTCAGGTTGAGCACGCCGCCCGGGCGCATCTGCTCGGCGAAGACCACATTCAGGCGCGAGACCGCGGCCTGGTCGAGGTCGCGCGACAGGTCGGCGCCGTCCAGCGCGGGGATCACGGCGGCGTCCCAGGCGCCCGCGTGCGCGGCGCTCCACTGGTCGACCACGGTACGCTCGACGCTCCACCGCACGACGAGGCCGACCACGACCACGAGCACCACGACGGGCACGAGGCTCCGGAAGGCGAACTGCCGCATGACCTGTGAGCGTTGCATGTCGTCCGTTGTGCCTATCGTCCGTTCACCAGGTACGGCAGGGCACGCGCGGCGACGCCGCCGGCCCCGAGCGCCGCGATGACCGTGATCGACGCGATCCCGCCTGCGGCCTTCCAACCGAGCCGCCGCCACAGGACGGCGAGCGTCGAGACGCACGGCACCGCGAGCGTGTTCACCAGAGCATAGACGAAGACCTGCGACTGCGTCATGAACCCGCTCACGTCGCGCACGTGCGCGCCGTACGCGACCACGGCAAGCGTCACCAGCAGCTGCAGCGCAAGCTCCTTGCGCAGCACGCCGAGCAGCAGGGTGAGCCCCGCCACCGACGGCAGGCCGAGCCAGCCCACGACCACCGGGTCGAGCACGACGGTGAGCTTCCACAGCCAGCCGGTCTCGTACAGGCCGCCGAGCAGGATCGACCCGACGATGACGATCGGGACCGCCTCGGACAGGAACGAGCGGAACTGCACCCACGCCTTGCGCCACACGCCGGACAGCGTCGGCCGCCGGAAGGGGAACACCTCCATGACCAGCCCCGACGACGTCCCCGGCAAGAACCTCTGCAGCAGCACGCCGACGGTGGCCGTCACCACGGCCGAGACGGCGAACACGCCGAGCGCCGGAAGCACGCCGAGGAACGCGCCGACCGAGCCGAGGATGACCGCCGTCCTCGCGCTGCACGGCACCATCGTCGCGAGCGTGGACGCGATGAAGCGCTCCCGTTTGCTCGGCAGCGCGCTCGCCGACAGCACCGCCGGGACGTTGCAGCCCGCGGCCGCCACGAGCGAGACGACCGCCAGGCCGTGCAGGCCCAGCTTGTGCATCGCACGGTCGGCGAGGAACGCCACCGAGCTCAGGTAGCCCGAGTCCTCCAGCACCGAGAGCATCACGTAGAAGGTGAGGATGTACGGGATGCCGACCCCGAGAGACGCCTCGACGCCGGCGAGCCCCCACCGCAGCAGGTCCGCCACGATCCCGGACCCGACCGTCCGCGCGAGCAGCACGTCGAACGGGCCCGAGACCGCCGCGCCCCACAAGGCGGAGAACCCGGTCGCGAGCAGGTTGCCGACCCAGAACAGGAGCCCGAACACCGCTCCGAGCACGCCCAGCAGGATCGGCAGGCCGGTGGCCAGCGAGGTCGTGAGCGACCAGGGGTCCCGGCCCGCGTGCGCGTGCGACCCGCCGCGGACCTGGACGCGGTCGGCGATGCGGTCCGCCTCGGCGTAGCGCTCGCGCGCCACGACGCCGAGCGCGCCCCCGGCCACGACCGCGAGTTCGCGGCGCACGGAGCGCGCGATCTTGGCGACGGCCACCGCGTCCGCGCTGCCGGTCAGCCGCGACTCGACGCCGTGCGGATCCTCGAGCAGCTGGAGCGCGAGCGCCCTAGGCGGCAGCCCGTACGGCGGGTGCTCGACGTGCGCGCACGCCTCCGTGAGCGGTGCTACGAGCCGCTCGAACGCGGCGGCGTACCGCGGAGGCCTGCGCGAGTCGCGGCCGGCGTCCGCGCCCTCGACCGCGAGTTCGAACGCCTCCGCCACGCCGACCCCGTGCGCGGCGACCATCGGCACGACCGGCAGACCGAGCGCCTCGGACAGCGCGTCGAGGTCGGTTGTGATCCCCCTGCGTTCCGCCTCGTCGTGCAGGTTGAGCCCGATGACCGGCGAGAACCCGAGGTCGAGCAGCTGCAGCACGAGGTAGAGGTTGCGCGACAGGTTGGTCTCATCGACGACCGCGACGACCGCGTCGGGCGGCGCCTCCAGCAGCGCGCGGCGCACGTTGCGGTCCATGTCGCCCCTGCCGCCGAGCGAGTACACGCCGGGCAGGTCCATCACGCGGACGGTGCGCTCGCCGAGGATCGTCGTGCCGACCGCCACCTCGGTCGTCGTGCCCGCGTAGTGCGCGGTGGTCACATCCGAGCCGGTGAGCTGGTTGAACGTCGTGGACTTGCCGACGTTCGGGTTGCCGGCCAGCGCGACAGTCAGCCCCGGTACGGCGCCGGCGGCGGGCTGCGCCTCGGTCCGTGAGACGTGTGCGTGCGAGTGCGCCATCGCTACACGCTCACGCCCACGACGACGATCTGTGCGGCGACCTCGCGTCCGAGCGCGTACTGCGAGCCACCCACCTCGACGAGCAGTGGCCCGTGGAACGGCGCCACGTCCACGACCCGCAGCACCGTGCCGGGCAGCAGGCCGAGCGACGTCAGGTACGACAGCAGGGCGTCGTCGTCCTCGGCGACCTGCACGACGCGCACCGCGTCGCCGGGGAGGCTGTCGGTCAGCTGGTGGCCGTGCACGGTGCCGACCGTCCCGTCCGCGGCCGGGATCGGGTGGCCGTGCGGGCAGACGTCCGGCATCTGCAGGAACTCCTCGAGCGCCTGCTGGACGCGGGGCGACAGCGCATGCTCCCACTTGCACGCCTCGTCGTGCGCCTCGTCCACCGGGATGCCGAGCACATCGGTGAGGAAGCGCTCGGACAGGCGGTGGCTGCGCACCACGCTGAGTGCGCGGGCCTCGCCCTCGCCGGTGAGCTTGACGCGGCCGTGCGGGCGCGTGAGCAGGCCCTTGGCCTCGAGGCGCTTGAGCTGCGACGTGACCGTCGGGGCGGCGACGCCGAGAGCCGACGCGATCTTCGAGGGGCGCACGGCCTCCTCACGGCTCAGCTTGTAGATGACTTCGAGGTACTCCTCGGCGGTCGCGCTCTCCATGGCCACACCGGCTTCCGGCGCCTCGGCGCAGCCCCGTCGGCCGCGCCTTGTTAGCACAGCCTAACATGCGGCGTGAGATATGCCACCCGCCTCGCGACGAACGCGCCGTGGCACCGTTCACCCACCGATATCGACCGTCCGCGCGCAGGCGGGCGCCTTCCGTCAGGAACCACGGCGAATCGCGCAATCCGTCTTGACGGGTCCGAGGAGCAGCGGTAGCTTGAATCGCGTCCCGAGAAGTCGGACCGAGCGAGTCACGAAAGCCAGCGTACCAGCTGCTGCCGACGAGGGATCTGAACGGATGGGCATGACGCGAGTCGTCCCGACCGGCGCGGATCGCTCAACGGCGTGAAACGGGAAGCTGAGTAGTAAGGACTCCGCAAGGCGAGGTTTCTCGGGACACCTCTTTGTATTCGGGCACGGGCGCCCTCGCGGGCGCCCGTCGCGCATCCGAAGGACCGGGCGCCGCGCCTCAAGGCCGGTAGACCAGCCGGGCGACCGGCGACTCCCACACGGCGACCTCGACCACCCGCACGCCCTCGCCCACCGTCTCGGCGAGCGCGTCGTACACGACCCGCGCGAGGTTCTCGGCCGTGGGGCCGATGCCGTCGAAGGGCGGCACCGCGTTCAAGTGCTTGTGGTCGAAACGGCCGAGCACGGCGCGCAGGTCGTCTTTGAGCGTCTTGAAGTCGTAGACGATGCCGACCTCGTCGAGCGCCTCGCCCGCGACGGTCACCTCGACGTCCCAGGTGTGCCCGTGCAGCGCGCTGCACTCGCCGGGATAGCCCGGCAGCGAATGCGCGGCGTCGAAGTGGTCCTTGACGGTGAGCTCGTACACCTCGGTCACCTCCGGGGCGCGGCCCGCCTGCTCGGCGGCGCGTCGGCGTCAGAACAGCGTCATGCGGTCCGTTTCGACCGGCCACGGCGCGTCGCCGGCCTGCTCGCCGGTGTCGAGCGCCTCGTTGACGAGCGCGTCGGCGGCGGCGTTGTGCTCGCGCAGCACGTGCGCGATGCTCCACCGCTCGAAGCCGCGCAGCAGCTCCATGACGCGCAGGTAGAGCGGCTTCATGTTGGCGTGCTTGACCTTGTACGCGCCCTCGACCTGGCGCACGACGAGCTGGCTGTCGGCGAACACGTCGACCTCGTCGGCGCCGAGCGACGCGGCGGTCTCCAGCCCCCAGATCAGCGCCTCGTACTCGGCGACGTTGTTGGTCGTCGAGCCGAGGCAACGACCGCCGCTCGTCACCACCGCACCCGAGCCGTTCTCGAGCACGAACCCCGCGGCGGCGGGTCCCGGGTTGCCGCGCGCTCCCCCGTCGGCCCTCAGCACGTAGCGCGTCACGCGCCGGACTCCGGGACGCGGACGACGATGAGACGCCGGCACATGGGACACTCGGCCACGTCGGGGCCGTCGAGCAGCACGTGTACGCGGTCGGCGGGGATCTCGATGCCGCACGCGCCGCAGGTCCGCTCCTTGAGCACCCCCACGCCTATCCCGTGCCTCGATCCGCGGACGCGCTCGTAGGACGCGAGCGTGCCGGCGGGCACGGACTTGCACAGCGCGTCGCGTCGCGCCTTCAGGCGCGCGATCTCGGCGAGCACCTCGCCGCCGGCCTTCTTGAACGCCTCGGTGAGGCGCTCCTCCTTGGCGGCGAGCTGGCCGATGGCGGCCTCGATGGTGGCGGCCTGCTTGGCGGCCTTCTCGGCCTTCTCCATCAGCGCGGTCGTCTCCATCTCGAGCTTCTCCTTGCGCCGGCGCAGCGCGTCGAGCTCGCGCGAGAGGTTCGCGACCATCTTGTGGTCGGTGATCTCGCCCCCGGTGAGCTTCGCCTGCTCGGCGGCCATCTTCTCGGTGAGCGAGGCGATCTCGTCCTCGCCGCGCGTCACGGCCCGGTCGACCTCGCCGCAGTACTGCTTCGCCTTCTCCAGCAAGCCCGCGACCTCGGCGGCCTTGTGCTTGACGTCGAGGATCGCCTGCTTCTCGGGAAGCGTGTCGAGGCGCTTCTCGGCGCGCACGATCTCGAGGTCGGCTTCCTGCAGCTCGATCAGCGCGGTGACGGGGTGCATCAGACCTCCGGGTCCACGACGCGCCAAGCGACGCGCGGCTCTTCGACGACGACGGCGCCCGGGTCAAGGCCCGGGGTCGTGCGGACGATCTCGGCGAGCACGGGCACGAGCGGCCACTCGGTGGCGTCGTGGCCCGCCTCGACCACGGCGAGGCCGGCGGCGGCGGCCTCGGTCGCGTCATGGTAGCGCAGCTCGCCGCAGACGAGGACCTGCGCGCCGCAGGCGAGCGCGGCTTCGACCAGCGAGCCGGCCGACCCGCCGCAGGTGGCGATCGTGGACACCCGGGCGGAGCCGTCGCCCCACACGCGGGGGCGGATGCCGAGGGCGGTGGCGGTCATGCGGGCGACCGAGTCCACCGTGGCGTGCCGCGGGGCGCCACAGACACGCCCCAGACGGGCGGCTCCCCGTGAGATCGACGCTGCGTCCACGACGATGAGCGGCTCCTCGTACGGGTGTACCGCGCGCGCGGCCGCAGCGACCGCACCCGCGCGATCGGGCGGGCACACGGTCTCGACGCGCACCTCGTCGGCGCACTCGGGCGCGCCGGGGACGCCGACCGCGGGACGTGCCCCCGCCAGGCCGAGGAAGCGGCCCTCGCCGGGCGCGGCGAACGAGCAGTCGGCGTACAGGCCGATGCGGCCTGCACCGGCCGCGGTCATCGCACCGGCAACGCGATCGGCGGCGTCGGGCGGGCAGAACACGGTGATGCGCGAGACCGGCTGCGTACCGGACTCCAACGGCTCGCGAGGAACGAGCCCGAGCGCTCGCGGCAGCGAGTCGGCGCCGGCCGGGTCGCGGTCGAGGTTCGTGTGCGCCGCGACGAGGGCCACGCCCGCCGCGAGCGCCGCGACGACCGTGGCCTGCGGGCCGCTCGCGGCCGCCACGGGTGCGGGCGCGGTCAGGTATGCCGGGTGGTGGGTGACGAGGACGTTCGCGCCCGCACCCGTGGCGAGGGCGACGGCGCCCGGCGACGGGTCGAGCGTGACGTACGCGCGGGTGAGCGGGGCGGCGCCGTCGCCCGCCAGCAGGCCGACGCGGTCCCAGTCCTCCGCCCACGCGAAGGGGGTGCGCGCGTCGATCGCGGCGACGAGGTCGCGGACGGTCGGGGTGGTCGGCGTGGACGCGCTCACGGGAGCGGCACCTCGCTCGGCTGCCGGCTGCGGAACACGAGCACGGAC
>VAUM01000038.1:2563-10156 GCA_005774595.1 Actinomycetota bacterium | reverse complement strand
CAACTCGGCGCCCATCCCGCGCCCGCGCCACACCGACCCGCGCACGCGGTGGTAGCGCCCGAGCAGCTCGGCGGCCTCCTCGACCTCGCCTGCCGCGACGAGCCCGCGGATCCGCGTGGAGGTCACCGGCGCGCCGCCGACCTCGATCAGCTCGTGGGCCACGACGCCGAATCCGTGCGTCTCCCCGGACTCGGCCAGCGAACGCACGCCGCCGGACGCGTGGCGGCCGTAGCGGAAGTCGCGGCCGACCACGACCTCGACCGGGGCGCACGCGTCCATGAGCACGTCGGTGACGAACCGGTCCGGGGCCGTGTCGGCGATGTGGCGGCAGAACCCCACGACCACCACCACGTCCGGGCCGACCTCGGACAGGTACGCGAGCTTCTCGTCGAGCGTGAGCAGCTGCGGCATCGCGGTGTCCGGCGAGACCACCTGGTCGGGGTCGCGGTCGAAGGTGAGCACCGCGCACTGCACACCGCGCTCTGCTGCGAGCGCGATCGAGTCGCGCACGAGCGCCTGGTGACCGAGGTGCACGCCGTCGAACACTCCGAGCGCGACCACGACGCGCCCCAGCGGCTCAGTGCCGCACTCCCACTCGAGGATGCGCGTCGTCACGTCGCGGTCCTGATCACGGCCTCGGGCAGGAGCCGGTCGACCGCCATGCGGTACACCGCCGCGAGTGTGCCATCGCACGTGACAGCGAACCGCTCGCCCTCGGTGGCGCCGACGGCCGGCACGGGCAGCGGACGCCCCTGGCGGACGAGGTCGGGGTCACCTTCGATCGCGGCCAGCCCGAGCGCGGCAAGCGGGTCGGCGAACAGCGGCGCTGCGTCGCGGCCGGCGGCCACGACCTCGTCGATCGTGTGCGCCTGCTCGACCGCGAGCGCCCCGCTGGCGGTGCGCCTGAGCGCCGAGACGTGCGCAGCGCTGCCGCATGCGCGCCCGAGGTCGCGGGCCAGCGCTCGCACGTACGTGCCCTTCGACACGCGCAGCGTCACATCCCAGGTGCGCGCGTCCGCGTCCACGGCCGTCAGCGCGGCCTCGTGCACGACCACCCGGCGCGGCGCGAGATCGAGGGGTTCGCCCGCGCGCGCCGCGCGGTGGGCGATCCTCCCGTCGGTCTTGAGCGCCGAGTACGCGGGAGGCACCTGCTCGATCTCACCGGTGAAGCCGGCGAGCACCTCGGCGGCATGCACCGGGTCGAAGACGTCGTCCGGCACCGGCGCGTAGCGCGTGACGGTGCCCTCGGAGTCGTCGGTGTCGGTCTCGGCGCCGAAGGCGAAGCGCGCGGTATACGACTTGTCCTCGGCGGACAGGAAGCGCTCGAGGCGGGTGTACGGCCCCACGAGCACGACGAGCAGTCCGGTCGCGAGCGGGTCGAGCGTGCCGGCGTGACCGACGCGCCCCTCGCCGGTCGCGCGCCGCACTGCGGAGACGACGTCGTGACTGGTCGGCCCCTGCGGCTTGTCGATCGGCAGGATGCCCGCGAGATCGGTCGCTCCCCGCCTCGACCGCATCAGCCGCCCGCCCCCGGCAGCAGCGGCAGCGCTTCGGCGAGGAAGTCCTCGCGAAGTCCCGCGTAGGTGAGCCCCGCCGCCGCGGCGTGCCCTCCCCCGCCGAAGCGACGGGCGACAGAGCCGACGTCGAAGCCGTTCTTGGAGCGCAGGTTCACGCGGCACTCGGCCCCGCGCTGCTGCGCGAAGACGACCACGTCAACGCCGCCGAGCATCCGCAGCATGTCGACCAGGTGCTCCGTCTCCTCGGGCAGGGCGCCCGTGGCGGCGAAGTCCTCGTCGGCGATCCACGCGTGCGCCACGCGGCCGCCGTTGAGCAGCTGGAGGCGCGAGAGCGCCAGTCCCGCCAGCGCGACCGCGCCGTGAGAGCGCTCCTCGTAGGCCTCCCGCGAGGCCGCGGCCGGGTCGGCTCCGGCCTGCACCATGTCGGCCGCGTCGCGCAACGCCTGCGGCGTGGTGTTGGAGTAGCGGAAGCCGCCGGTGTCGGTGAGCAGCGCGACGTACAGCGAGTGCGCGAGACGCTCGTCAACGGAAAGGCCGCGCAGGTCGCCGAGGTGCGCGAGCAGGCGCCAGACCATCTGCCCGACCGCGGCAGCCTCCGTGTCCACGAGGTTCATCGTGCCGAACCCGAGGTTGTCGGGGTGGTGGTCGAGCACGATGACGTCGACCGCGCCGGCGGCGAGACGCCCAGCGGCGCCGAGCCGCTCGACGTTGGGCGTGTCGAGTGCGACGAGGACCTCCGGGGCGTCGAGGTCGCCGGCGGGCACGTACTCGTCGAACCACGGCAGGAACGCGTAGGTGGCCGGCGCGCGCCCGTCCTCGTCGGCGAGCGTGGGGACCGCGTCCACGCCGCATGCGCGCAGCGCCGCCGCCAGCGCGAGCGTGGAGGCGACGGCGTCGCCGTCCGGGCGGATGTGGGCGCAGACGGCCACACTCGTCGCGGAGACGAGCCGCTCGGCGGCGGCCCGGTATTCGGCGTCGGACAGGCCCACGGCGCTACTCGCCCTCGCCCTCGTCCGGGACGTGCGGCGGCACGTGCTTGAGCGCCTCCGCGATGCGCATGCCCTCGTCTACGGACGGGTCGATGCGGAACTCGAGGTGCGGCAGGTACTTCATCGAGACGCGGTGCGACAGCTCGCGGCGGATGCGGTTGCCCGCCGACTCGAGCCCGGCGATGACCTCGCGGTAGCGCTCCTCGCCGCCGTGGGCGGTGACGTAGACGACAGCCGTGCGGAGGTCGGGCGCCGTGTCGACGCCCGTGACGGTGACGAGGGTCAGGCGCGGGTCGCTGATCTCGTCGACCAGGACCTCGGCCAAGGCCTCCTTCATCGTCTCGTTCACCTTGCGCATGCGCGGCGAAGCGGACATGGGCTTGTGATGCGCCTCCGGACTCGGCTACTCGGTGCGGGCGACCTCGACGACCTTGTAGGCCTCGATGACGTCGCCCTCCTTCACGTCCTGGAAGCCCTCGACGCCGATGCCGCACTCGTACCCGCTCTTGACCGACTTCACGTCCTCCTTGAAGCGGCGCAGCGAGTGGAGACGCCCCTCGAACACGACCGTTCCGTCGCGCACGATGCGCACCTGGTCGTCGCGGGTGATCTCGCCGTCGGTCACGTAGCAGCCGGCGACGGTGCCGACCTTCGGCACCTTGAACAGCTCGCGGACCTCGACCCTCGCGGTCTCCTCCTCGACGAACTCGGGAGCGAGCATGCCTACGCGGGCGGCGTTGATGTCCTCGATCGCCTGGTAGATGACGCGGTAGAGCCGCACATCCACGTGGACGGTCTCGGCGAGCGACTTGGCCTTGGGCTCGGGACGGACGTTGAAGCCGATGACGATGGCGTCGGACGCGTCGGCGAGCTGGATGTCGGACTCCGTGATGGCGCCGACCGCGGAGTGGATGACGTTGATGCGCACCTCGGTCTGATCCATCTTGTCGAGCGCGTCCTTCAAGGCCTCGATCGAGCCTTGGACGTCGGCCTTGACCACGAGGTTCAGGTCCTTGATCTCGCCCTCGGCGATCCGCGCGAACAGGTCGTCGAGCGAGACGTGCTTGCGCTCCTGGTGCGCGAGCAGGCGCTTCTTCAGTGCACGCTCCTCGGCGATCTGCCTCGCGGAGCGGTCGTCCGCGACGACCTTGAACTCATCGCCGGCGCTCGGCACCGATGCGAGGCCGAGCACCTCGACCGCGTCGGCGGGGCCCGCGTCCTCGGCGGTGTCGCCCCTGGGGTCGACGAGCGCGCGCACGCGGCCGTGGCTGGTCCCGGCGACGAGCGCGTCGCCGGGCCGCAGGGTGCCGCGGCGCACCAGCACGGTGGCGACGGGGCCGCGGCCCTTGTCGAGCTTCGCCTCGATGACGACACCCGAGGCGTGCGCGTCCGGGTTCGCGGACAGCTCGAGGACGTCGGCCTGGAGCAGGATCATCTCGAGGAGCTCGTCGATGTTGAGGTGCTTCTTGGCCGACACGTCCACGAAGATGTTCGTGCCGCCCCACGCCTCGGGCACGATCTCGTGCTCGGTGAGCATCTGGCGCACCTGGTCGGGGTTCGCGCCGTCCTTGTCGATCTTGTTGACCGCCACGATGATCGGCACACCCGCGGCGCGCGCGTGGTGGATGGCCTCGACGGTCTGCGGCATGACGCCGTCGTCGGCGGCCACGACGAGCACGACCACGTCGGTGACGTTGGCGCCGCGCGCACGCATGGCGGTGAAGGCCTCATGGCCGGGGGTGTCGATGAAGGTGATCTGCTTGCCGTCGTGGAAGACGACCGACGCGCCGATGTGCTGCGTGATGCCGCCGGCCTCGGTGGCCGCGACGCCGGTGGAGCGGATCGCGTCGAGCAGCGAGGTCTTGCCGTGGTCGACGTGGCCCATGACGGTCACGACCGGCGGCCTGGGCCGCAGGTCGGCCGGGTCGTCCACGACGGCCTCGCCGGTCTCTTCCTCGGGGGCGACGATGTTGACCTGCGTGCCGAGGTCGTCGGCGACGATCTCGATGAAGTCGCGGCTCATCGCCTGGTTGACCGTGAGCGGCGAGCCGAGCAGGAAGAGGCGCTTGATGATCTCGTTGGGTGACACCTCGAGGGCCTCGGCGAAGTCGCCGACGGTGATGCCCTCGGTCACGGTGACGCCCGCGGCGACGGCGACGTCGTGCCTGCCGGCCGCCTCGTGGTGGACGGCCTCCTCGTGGTCGTCGGCCACACGCGCCTTCTTGGCCTTCTTCTTCTTGCCGGAGTCGGTCGTGGTGGCTGCGGCGCGGGCGGCGTCGATGATCGCGGTCTGCTTGGCCTTCTGCTCGGCCTCGGCCTTCTCGGCCATCGCCTTGTAGCGCGCCTTCTCCTCGGCCTCGATCTGCGCGGCCTCTTCCTTCTCCTTGGCGAGCCGCGCCTCCTCCTCGGCACGCTGCTCGGCCTCGGCCTTGGCGCGCGCTTCCTCCTCGGCGCGGCGCTCGGCCTCCTCGGCCTCACGCACCGCGCGTGCGGCCTCCTCGGCCTTGCGCGCCTCCTCCTCGGCCTTCTTGGCGGCCTTCTCCTCGGCCTTGCGGCGCGTCTCCTCTTCCTTGGCGCGCTTCTCCTCGTCGGCCTTGCGCTGCGCCTCGATCTGCGCCTGACGTGCGGCGATCTCGGGTCCGAGCTTCTTGCGGATGCGGTCGACGTACGCCTCGGCGAGCGCCGACGCGTGGTTCTTGGCCGGGATCTTCAGTTCTGCGAGGTGGTCGAGGAGCTCTTGGGAGGTCATCCCGAACTCCTTGGCCAGCTCGTGCACTCTCATCGTGGGCATCGCGTCACCAGTTCCTTCTTCTAAGCCTTCGTGCGGGACTCGAGAACCCCCTCGAGGTCCCTTCGCAGCCGCTCCAGGTCGTCTTCCATGAGGTTCACCCGGAGCGCTGCGGTGAACCGGCGCCGCTTGGCGGCGGCGTCGAAGCAGTCGGTCTTCGCGCACAGATACGCCCCGCGCCCGTTGGCCTTGCCGGTCACGTCGAGGACGACGTGGCCGTCGGGTGTGCGCACGATGCGGACCAGGTCCCGCTTGCCGGCCTGCGTCCCGCAGCCGACACACGTGCGCTCGGGTGTCTTGCGCGCCTTCACTTACTCGGCGGCCTCCTTCTCGTGGATCCCGCAGTAGTGGCTGCCCGGCTTGGCCTTGTTGCGGCAGCGCAGGCCGGTCGACGTGACGGCGACACAGCGTCCGTCGAAGTCCTCGCCCGTGCCCTCGTCGGTACCTCCCGCGGCCGCGAGGCCGGAGCCGACGGCCTGCTGGACGCTCTTGATGTCGATGCGCCAGCCGGTCAGCTTCGCGGCGAGGCGGGCGTTCTGGCCCTCCTTGCCGATGGCGAGCGACAGCTGGTCGTCGGGGACGATGACCGTCGCGGTGTGCGTGTCCTCGTCGACGCGCACGCTCTGGACCTTGGCCGGCGAGAGCGCGGCGCCCACATACGCGGCGGCGTCCTCGTGCCACGGGACGACGTCGATGCGCTCGCCGCGCAGCTCGGAGACGACCATGCGGACGCGCGAGCCCTTGGGGCCGACGCACGCGCCGACCGGGTCGAGCGAGCCCTCGCGGCTCGCCACGGCGACCTTGGTGCGCATGCCCGGCTCGCGGGCGACGCTCTTGATCTCGACGACGCCGTCGTAGATCTCGGGCACCTCGAGCTCGAACAGGCGACGGATGAGGCCGGGGTGGGTACGCGAGACCACGATGGACGGCTCGCTGCCGCTGCCGCGGCGCACCTCGGTGATGTAGGCCTTGATCCGCTGGTTGTGCTCGTAGCGCTCGTTCGAGGGCTGCTCGGTGGGCGGCAGCAGCGCCTCGACGCCCTCACGCAGCTTGATGAGCGTGTAGCGGCTGTCGGACTGCTGGACCGTGCCCGTGACGGACTCGCCGACGCGGTCGGCGTACTCGTCGTAGATCTTGTCGCGCTCCGCGTCGCGGATCGACTGGGTGATGACCTGCTTGGCGGCCTGCGCGGCGAAGCGCGAGACGCCCGACGGGGTGATGTCGCGCTCCTCGGTGACCGGCTCCTCCTCGGTGCCGCCGATGCGCACGAGCTCGTAGACGTGGATGTGGCCGCTGTCGCGGTCGATGGACACGCGCAGGTCGTTGTCCATGTCCTCCATCTGCTCGAGCAGCTCCGGGTTGCGCCCGTACGCGGTGGCGATCGCGGACTCGAGCTTGTCGAGCATCTCGTACTCGTCGATGCCCTTCTCGCGTGCGAGCGCGACCAGCGCCTCCATAAGCTCGGAACTCATCTTGGGAACCTCGTCTCTTCCGTTTCGCCTAGAACTCGATGTCCACTTTCAGGTGTGCGCGTGCGATGACCGCGAACGGCACCCTGTGAGTCGTCCCGTCCGTGTCGATGACGACCGCGTCGCCGTCTGCCGAGGCGATCGTCCCGGTGAAGTTGCTCCTGCCGCCCACCGGCGCCGACGTGCGCACCTTCGCGCGCTCGCCGACGTGGGCCGCGAAGTCGGACGGCTTGGCGAGCGGTCGCTCGATGCCCGGCGAGCTCACCTCGAGCGTGAACGCGCCGCCGATGAGGCCGCTCTCCTCGACCGTGGTCGAGATCCAGCGGTTCGCCCCGGTGATGGCGTCCAGGTCGATGCCGCCTTCGCGGTCGAGGTAGACACGCACCGTCGGGTTGCGGGTCGCGCCCACGACCTCGACGGCCACGAGCTCAAGCTCGTGACCTGCGGCTTGTGCCTCGAGCATGGCGCTGAGGCGGCTCTCTAGGTCATGCGCGGCCAAACCGATCACCCTCCGACAACAAAGAGAAGCGGGACAAGCCCACTTCTCGAAGACGACGTGCTGTTCCGACGCCTGCGGATTCTACCGCAGCGTGCGGTAAGGGTCAAAGTGCAGGACGTGAGCGGAACGGGCCTAGCCGGCGAGGGCGGCGCGCATCTCCTCGATGCGGCGGGCGACGTGCGCCGCCGCTCCGGCGAGCGGCACGCTCGTCCGCTCCCCGCTCGCGCGGTCCTTGACCTCGATCGCGCCCTCGGCGAGCCCCTTGCGCCCCACCCCCACCCGCCGCGGCCCGCCCGTGAGGGCCCGCGCGGCGCACCTGACGCCGGGACGC
>VAUM01000038.1:0-2553 GCA_005774595.1 Actinomycetota bacterium | reverse complement strand
CCTTGCGCCCGACCACGACCTGCAGCGGCCAGCCGATGAGGTCCGCGTCGGCGAACTTGACGCCGGGACGCTCGGCGCGGTCGTCGAGGACCACCTCCACGCCGGCCGCGGCCAGCGCGTCGGCGATGCCGCATGCCGCGTCGAACACCTCGCCCTCGGTGTCGAGCGGCAGGACCGCGACCTCGTACGGCGCCACCGAGATCGGCCAGGCGATGCCGCCCTCGTCGTGGTGCTGCTCGATGACGGCCGCCAGCGAGCGCGAGATGCCGATGCCGTAGCAGCCCATGACGAACGGGTGTTCCTCGCCCGCCTCGTCGGCGAACGAGGCGTGCATCGACTCCGAGTACTTGGTGCCGAGCTGGAAGACCTGCGAGACCTCGATCCCGCGGGCGCCGGACAGCGTGCCGCCGCACTCGGGGCAGGTGTCGCCCTCGCGCGCGTCGACGAGGTCGGCCCACACGTCGACGGCGAAGTCGCGGCCGGGCATGGCGTCGACGAGGTGGTAGTCGGTCTCGTTGGCGCCGATCGTCCAGGCGAGCTCGGCCTTCAGCGTCGCGTCGGCCACGACGAGCGTGCCTTCGGGTGCCCCCGCGGGCCCCACGAAGCCCTTCGGCACGCCGGCGGCCTCGAACTCGTCCTCGTCGAGCAGGCGCACGCCGGGGACGATGTGGCCGGCCTTCAGGGGGTTCAGGTCGCGATCGCCGGGCACGCAGAACAGCACGAGCGCCCCGTTCTCGGCGCGTGCGGCCATCGACTTGACGGTGTGCTGTTCGGGCACGCCGAGGAAGGCGGCGAGGTCCGCGATGGCGCTCACGCCGGGCGTGTGCACGCGCTTGAGCGCCTCGGAGGTGGTCGCCTTCGGCGTGTACGGCACGACGGCGTGGGCCGCCTCCTGGTTGGCGGCGTAGTCGCACGCGTCGCAGAAGAGCAGCGCCGCCTCGCCGGTCTCGGCGACGGCCATGAACTCGGTGGTGACCTTGCCGCCGATCTGCCCGGAGTCGGCCTCGACCGCACGCCAGGCCAGCCCGAGGCGGTCGCAGATGCGGCCGTACGCGCGCGACTGCTCGTCGTAGTGCGCCTGGAGCGAGGACTGGTCGGCGTGGAACGAGTAGCCGTCCTTCATGATGAACTCGCGGCCGCGCATGAGCCCGAACCGCGGGCGCATCTCGTCGCGGAACTTCACGTTGATCTGGTAGAGCGACACCGGGAGGTCACGGTAGGAGCGCAGCTCGTCGCGGACGAGCGCGGTGATGATCTCCTCGTGGGTGGGGCCGAGACAGAACTCGCGGCCCGCGCGGTCCGTGAGGCGCGCGAGCTCGGGGCCGTAGTCGGCCCAGCGGCCGGACTCGTGCCACAGCTCCGCGGGCTGGACGACCGGCAGGAGCAGCTCCTGGCATCCGATGGCCGCCATCTCCTCGCGGACGATCTGTTCGATCTTGCGCAGCGAACGCCACGCGAGCGGCAGGAAGGTGTAGATGCCCGCGGCGACCTTGCGCATCATCCCGGCGCGCAGCATGAGGCGGTGCGAGGCGACCTCGGCGTCGGAGGGGTCCTCCTTGAGCGTCGGCGCGTAGAGGCGGGACATGCGTTGGGGCGCGGTCATCGGCGAAGCTCCCTGGTCGGTGGCGCGGTGTGCTCCCGTGCGACGGGCGCCGCGGCCGGTCCCGGCCGGGCGCCAGCGGTCCTTCTGCGGTTCGTGCGAGCGACGCGGGCTACCCGATGCCAGCGTCCTCCGGGTGATAGCTCTCGACGAGCTCGTCGGCGTTGATCGCGAGGCTCATCACGAGCCGTGCGACGAGGTCGTGCAGGATGATCGTGTGGCGGTTGCCCTGCGCTTGGAAGGCGTCCTTGAGCGCCGGCTTGACGCCCGGGTCGCCGGAGACCTCGGCGATGATGTCGATCTCGTTGCCCTTGGCGGCCAGCACATCGGCGTTCTCGGTGAAGAAGATGCCGTTGGCGCGTGCGAGCTGCGCACCGGGGCTGTCCGGGTCGTGGTCCGCGACGCCGACCACCTCGATGAACGGCCGCGCGATGAAGTCCTCCAGCAGCCTCAAGCCCGTGCGGCCTCCGCCGACGATGGCGATCCTGACCTTCTCACCCATGACGTCTCTCCCCTCCCGCGCGCCCGACACAGGACGCGGTCAAGATGCGCTGACTGCGTGCAGGATACCTCACTGCGAGCGGGAGCGGACGGACGCGACGCTCGCGTCAGGCGTCCTCGAGCGGAGGCGGCGCACCAAGCGCGACGACCTCGTCCATGAGCGCGTCGACGATGCGCTCCTCGGGCACCTTGCGGACCACCTCGCCCTTGGCGAAGATGAGGCCGACGCCGCGCCCGGCGGCGACGCCGATGTCCGCGTCGCGCGCCTCGCCCGGGCCGTTGACGACGCACCCCATCACCGCGACCTTCACCGGCGTGTCCAGCGCGCGCAGGCGCGCCTCGACCTCGCGGGCGATCGGGATGAGGTCGACCTCGCAGCGTCCGCAGGTCGGGCAGCTGACGAGCTCGGGACCGCGGCGGCGGATGTCGAGAGCGGCGAGGATCTCCCAGCC
>VAUM01000037.1 GCA_005774595.1 Actinomycetota bacterium | reverse complement strand
CTCTTAGCTCAGGGGATAGAGCGTCTGCCTCCGGAGCAGAAGGTCGCAGGTTCGATTCCTGCAGAGGGCGCCAACCCCACCGGATGCGCGGAGGCCCGGCTCCAAGACGAGCCGGGCCTCCGTCGTTCGTGCAGGCGGGGCAGTTCGACGCGCCCGCGGACTAGTGGCCCTCGGCGCGCTCCTTCTGGTACGCGTCCACGAGCTTCTTCTGGATGTCCCCGGGGACCTGCTCGTAGGCGTCGATGCTGATGGTGTACGTGCCGGTGCCGCTCGTGATCGAGCGCAGATGCGGCGAGTAGTGGACGACCTCGGCGAACGGCGCCTGCGCGCGGATGACCTGGACGCCGGCCTGGGGGGCGTCCATGCCGAGCACGCGCCCGCGGATCGAACTGATATCGCCCATGACCGCGCCGGCATGCTCGTCCGGCACCTCGATCGTCAGCGTCGCGATCGGCTCGAGGATGACCGGGTCGGCCTTCTCGACGGCCGCGCGGAAGCCGATGCGCGCCGCGGTCTTGAACGCCATCTCGTTGCTGTCGACCGAGTGCATCGAGCCGTCGTAGACGGCCACGCGCACGTCCTGGACCGGGTAGCCCGCGATCGCGCCGGACGCCATCGTGTCCTGGACGCCCTTGTCCACCGCGACGATGAACGGTTTGGAGATGCGGCCGCCGACGATCTCGTCGAGGAACGCGTAGCCGCCGCCGGGGTTCGGCTCGATGCGCAGCCAGCAGTCGGCGAACTGGCCGGACCCGCCGGTCTGCTTCTTGTGGCGGCCCTGCGCCTGCGCCGTCTTGCGGATGGTCTCGCGGTAGGGGATGCGCAGGTCGATGAGTTCGGCCTCCACGTGGAACCGGTCGCGGAGGCGGCACAGCACGACGTCGACGCCCGTGTCGCCCATGGCGGTCAGCACGGTCTGGTGGGTCTCCTCGTCGCGGCGCAGGTTGAGCGCGGGGTCCTCGTCGACGATCTGCTTGATGGCCGTGCCGAGCTTGTCCTCGTCGGTCTTGGTCTTGGCTGCCACGGCGACGGGGTAGAGCGGCTCGGGCACGGGCAGCGGCGAGAAGGCGATGCCGCCCTTGGCCGACAGCGTGTCGTTGGTCAGCGTCTCGGCGAGCTTCGGGAGCACGACGATGTCGCCGGCCGGGGCGCCGTCGACGTCCGCGGTCTCCTTGCCGGTCATCTTGAAGACGTGCGCGACGCGCTCCTTCTTGCCGGTGCGCGAGTTCACGAGCTCCGAGTTGGGGGTCAGCGTTCCCGAGACCACCTTCACGAAGGTCAGCCTACCGACGTATGGGTCCGACAGCGTCTTGAACACGTGCGCCGCGACGTCGCCGGCGGTCGTGAACGGGACTTCCGTGCCGTCGACCGTGTGCATCGGGCCGTGGGCGGTGGGCTCGGGGAAGAAGGTGACGATCTCGTCCATCAGGTCCTCGATGCCCTGGAGCTTGAGCGCCGAGCCGACGAAGACCGGGACGACCTTGCTCTCCGCGATGGCGAGGCCGAGCAGCTTCTCGATGTCGGCCTGGGTCAGCGGTTCGCCCTCGAGGTACTTCATCATGAGCTCGTCGTCGGCCTCGGCGGTCTTGTCGGCGAGCGCATCGCGGGCGGCCTCGGCGGCCGCGGCGAACTCGGCCGGGATCTCGTCCATGTGCTCACCGTCGGCCTCGTGATGGCAGGCCTGCATGCGGATGACGTCGACAACGCCGCGGAAGTCGGCCTCCGAGCCCATCGGCAGCTGCACGGGCACGACCCGGTCGCCGAATGAGGCGGTGAGCTTGGCGATCGCGCCGTCGAAGTCGGCGTGCTCCTTGTCCATGCGATTGACGAACACCGCGCGCGCGATGCCCATCTCGCCCGCGATCTTCCACAGGCGGCGCGTCTGGACCTGGGGCCCGGCGACGGCATCGACCACGAAGAGCGCCATCTCGGCGGCCTCCATGCCGGCGATCGCGTCTCCGATGAAGTCGGCGTAGCCGGGGGTGTCGATGACGTTGATCTTGACGCCCTTGTGCGTCACCGGCGCGAGCGCGAGGTTGATCGAGAACTTGCGCTTGACCGCCTCGGAGTCGTAGTCGAGCCCGCTCGTGCCGTTGTCGACCGCGCCGAGGCGCTTCGTGGCCCCGGACAGGAAGAGCATGGCTTCAGCCAGGGAGGTCTTCCCGGCTCCGCCATGCCCCACGAGGACGACGTTGCGGACCTTGTCGGTAGCGGGAGCTCCCAAGTGCATCGCCTCCAACTCGCGTCGCGGCTGCGCGCCGTCCGGTGGCCGCCGCGGGGGTGTGTCGGGTCGCCATGATACTGCAATCGAAGGCCGCGGACACTCTGTTAGAATGTGTCGCGCCCGCGCCCCCGTGGGCCTCGTGAAGGTCCCGTACGCGCCCCGGAGGAACCCTCAAAGATGACCGCCGCACAGCAGCCTGCCGGCAAGCCCGCCGTGTCGAACGACCGCCGCCGCACGCTCGTCATCGTGGCGGTCATCGCCGTGGCGGCGCTCGTGCTGCTGCTCGTCGCGATGTGCTCGGGCGGGGTGCGCAGGGAGCCGGCCGCGCCGAGCGAGCAGGCGGCGTCCGGTCAGGGCGCCGCGTCCGAGACGGCCGCGCCGCCCGCGGAGTCCACCGCGACGGCCGAGCCGACGACCCCAGGGGAGGACCAGTTGTACACGCCCGCCTACAAGCCGAACGGCCGCGAGGTCGCGGTCGTCGCCGTCACGCGCGGCGGCCAGTCGCTCGGGACCGTGGAGTTCACCTTCTACCCGCAGGATGCTCCGAACCACGTCGCCAACTTCATCGAGCTGGCGAAGAAGGGCTTCTACGACGGGGTCTCGTTCCACCGCGTCGAGCCCGGCTTCGTCGTGCAGGGCGGCGACCCGAACACCAAGACCGGGCAGGGCGCGCCGGGCACCGGCGGCCCCGGATACCGCATCGCGGCCGAGTTCAACAGCCGCAAGCACCTCGACGGCACCGTCGCGATGGCGCGCTCGCAGGACCCGGACTCCGCCGGCTCGCAGTTCTACATCTGCCTCGGGGCGCAGAGCTTCCTCGACGGCAACTACACCGTCTTCGGCCAGGTCACCGAAGGCATGGACGTGGTCCACCAGATCCAGGTCGGCGACGTGATGTCATCCGTGACGATCGAGAACGCGGACTGACGCACTCGTGGACCACGCCGTCTTCACCCAGGCCGAGGAGCAGTACGAGGCGGGCGACTACCGCGCCGCGGCCCGCCTGTACCTCGCCGCCGCAGGCGGGGACGCCGCGGGCAACGGCGTGTGCTACCACCGGGCCGGCAACTGCCTCATGCGGCTGCACCGGGAACGCGACGCGCTCAAGGTGTACGCGCACGCGCTGAAGGACGAGCTGTACGAGCAGCGAGGGGCCGTGCTCGCGAACCTCGGCGCCGCGCACGCGTCGCTCGGCGAGTACAGCGAGGCGGTCCGCGCCTACGAGGGCGCCCTGGACGAGCACGGCTACACCACGCGCTACAAGGCGCTCCAGGGCCTGGCCGGCGCGCTGTGGGAGATGGGGCGCTACGCCGACGCCGCGCGCGAGTACCGCAAGGCGGCGCTGGAGGGCGGCAACCCCGACCCGGGCAAGGCGCTCAACAACCTCGGCCTGTGCTTCCTGCACCTCGGGCGGCCGGACGACGCCGCCGAGGCGTTCAAGGCGGCGGTGGGGCTGCCGCAGTACGCGAACAAGGGGCGCGCCCAGGCGAACCTCGGCCTCGCGCTGTCCGAGGCGGGGCGGCATGCGGAGGCCGTGAGGGCGTTCGAGAAGGCGACCCAGCTGTACGGACACTCGTTGTCGGCGGAGGCCGTCGAGGCGTTCGAGGCGTCCCGTGCGGCGCTCGTTCCCGAGACGCCGCCGCGCGAGACCGTCGAGGGCTGGGAGACCGGAGACCTGGGCGCCGCCGCGGAGGCGCTACGCTCCTCGGTGTCCGAGGACCACCCCGTCCCGGGCGATCCCGGCACGACCGGCGAGTTCGGCACCGCGGCGGACGTCTCGGAGTTCTTCGCGCGCACGGATGACGAGATGAAGCAGATCGATCGCGACGCCCGGCGTCAGGCGCGTGAGGACCGCCGGGGCGGCCGGAGTCCGTGGGCGGTGGTCGCGGTGGTCGCGGGGGCCGCGTTCCTCGCGGCGTCGCTGCTCGTCGCCGCGTACTTCCTCGGCCTGGGGTGGCCGACCCAGAGCATGGCGGTCGAGGGGATGATGGACGCCTATGCCGCCGGGAAGAGCGTCGACCGGTATTGGGTCGCCGTCCCGTCGTCGGACATCAAGAAGGAGATGCAGAAGGTCACGCCCAATCACAGCGGCTACACGATCGACTCGGTCGACCGCGCGTCGACCACCTCGCGGGCGTCGATCACGGTGTCGCCGGCGAAGGGCGCGGCGATGCACTACGTGGTCACCCTGTCGCGAGAGGGCGTCGGCTGGAAGGTGACCGGGATCGAGAACGACTGGGGATCGACCGGCGGGTCGTAGGGCCGCCGTCACACGCACACGGCAAGGGAAGGAACGGACTTGGACCAGCGTACGTACGTCATGATCAAGCCGGATGCAGTCGCCCGCGGTCTCGCGGGCGCCATCATCTCGCGCTTCGAGCGCACCGGGCTGACCATCGAGCGCATGGAGCTCGGGACGGTCGCCCGCGAGCAGGCCGAGGCCAACTACGCCGAGCACGCCGGCAAGCCGTTCTACGAGGGTCTCGTCGCCTACATCACGTCGGGTCCGGTCGTGCGCATGGTCGTCAGCGGGCCGGACGCCGTCGCCGTCTGCCGCAAGCTCATGGGCGCGACGAACCCCGCCGAGGCCGCCCCGGGCACCATCCGCGGCGACTTCGGGCTGACGCTCGATGCGAACGTGGTCCACGGCTCGGACTCCCCTGCGAGCGCCGAGCGCGAGATCGCGATCTTCTTCTCGTAGCAGCGCGTCGCAGGTGTTTGCAGGAATCGGGCAGCATCCCCCGAATCGACTTTCCCGATACCTTGAGCGTCAGTCGGCCATGGAAGGGGAGGGTCGCGCGTGAGCACAGCGCGCTTCCGAGGAGGCGTCCACCCGGACGACCGCAAGGCGGCCACGGCCAGCCTGCCGGTCGTGCGGGCCGGGGTGCCCGCCTCGGTCACGGTCCCGATGTCCCAGCATCTGGGCGCGCCGTGCGAGCCGGTCGTCGCTGCCGGCGACCGCGTGAAGCGCGGCCAGACGGTCGGTGACATCCGGGCGAAGGTCTCGGCCCCGGTGCACAGTCCCGTCGACGGCACGGTCACCGAGGTGGCCGACGTCCTGCTGGCGGGAGGGACGCACGCGGTCGCCGTGCGCATCGAGCCGGACGCCGGGCAGGACCTCGACACCTGGCTGCCGGTCGCCGAGAACGACGACCCGCGCGAGGTCGTGTGCGCGGCGGGAATCGTCGGCATGGGCGGCGCGGCATTCCCGACGAAGGTCAAACTCGAGCCGCCGCACGACATGCCCGTGAGCACCGTTCTGCTCAACGGCTGCGAATGCGAGCCGTACCTGACGTGCGACCACCGCACGATGCTCGAGTCGCCGGGCAAGGTCGTCGGCGGCGCGAAGCGGATCCGCGACATCGTGGGCGCGAAGCGCATCGTGATCGGCGTCGAGGACAACAAGCCCGACGCGATCGATGCGCTGCGTGCCGCCGCCGGCGAGGGCGTCGAGGTGATGTCGCTACCGACCCGCTATCCGCAAGGCGCCGAGAAGCAGCTCATCTGGGCGGTGCTGGCCAAAGAGGTCCCGCACGGCAAGCTGCCGGCGGCCACCGGCGCCCTCGTCCACAACGTGGGCACCGCCGCCGCCGTCCACGACGCGTTCGAACTGCGCAAGCCGCTCATCGAGCGCGTGGTGACCGTGTCGGGCGCCGTCGCGAAGCCCGGCAACTACCTCACGCTGATCGGGACCTCCGTGGGCGACCTGCTCGAGATGGCCGGCGGCGTGACCGACCCGACCGCCAAGATCGTCTCCGGCGGGCCGATGTGCGGCGCTGCCGTCGGGTCGCTCGACGTGCCGGTCACGAAGGGCACGTCGGGCGTCATCGCGATCCCTGCGGCCGAGGGCGCGCCGGATGTGAACGACGACCAGGCGTGCATCCGCTGCGGCCGCTGCGCGGACGCCTGCCCGATGATGCTCGAGCCCTACCAGATCGGCATCTACTCGTACGCGCACGACTGGGACCGCTGCGAGGAGTTCCACGCGCTCGACTGCATCGAGTGCGGGTGCTGCGCGTTCGTCTGCCCGAGCCGGCGTCCGCTCGTGCCGCTCATCCGGCGCGCGAAGGCGACGCTGATGTCGAGGGGGGCGAAGCTGTGAGCGAGACCCCCGCACGCCTGCGCGTCTCGGCCCCGCCGCACATCGCGGCGCCGGCGAACGTCACGCACATCATGCTGATGGTGCTCGCCGCGCTCGCGCCGGCCGCCATCTGGGCGGTCGTGAACATGGGGATGGCCGCGGTCACGCTGCTGCTGTGCTGCGTCATCTCGAGCGTCGCGACCGAGTGGGCCTGGAACGCGGTCACGAAGCGCCCGCAGTCGGTAGCCGACCTGAGCGCGGTCGTCACCGGCGTCTTGCTCGCGATGTCGCTTCCGCCGTGCACGCCGTGGTGGATCGCGGTCGTCGGCGGGATCGTCTCGATCGGGCTGGCGAAGATGCTCTTCGGCGGCCTCGGGTGGAACCTGTTCAACCCGGCGCTCGTCGGCCGCGCGGTGGTCACGCTGTCGTGGGCCGGTGTCTTCTCCGAGATCCAGCCCAACGCCGGCGGATGGTTCGGCGTCATGGCCGACCAGTCGGGCGCAGGGCTGGACACGATCAGCGGCGCCACCCGCCTCGCGCTGGCCGCGGCCGACCGTGCCGCGGGCGGAGCGTACGGGTTCGACCTGCCCGCGCAGTGGATGCCGCTGCTCGTCAAGAACCTCGAGGGCTCGCTCGGCGAGATCTCGGGCGGGCTGCTCATCCTCGGCGGGCTGTTCCTCATCGCGATGCGCATCGTCGACTGGCGCATCCCGGCCGGGTACATCGGGTCGGTGGCGCTGCTGTCGTGGGCGTTCGGGTCCGACCCGGTGTTCAACGTGCTGGCGGGCGGCGTGCTCCTCGGCGCGTTCTTCATGGCCACCGACTACGTGAGCTCGCCGGTCACGAAGTGGGGCCGGCTCGTGTTCGGCGTGGGCTGCGGCACCTTCAACGTGGTGACGCGGTTCTTCGGGCCGATGCCCGAGACGACCACCTTCGCGATCCTGTTCATGAACGGGCTGGCGCCGCTGATCGACCGCGGGTTCCGCCCGAGGACCTTCGGGTGGGTGAAGTCCCGTGGCTAGCAGTCCGAGTACCCCGGTGCGCCTGATCCTGTCGGTCGTGGTCACCTGCGCGGTGGCTGCGGCGGGGCTCTCGGTCACCTACGGCGCCACGAAGGACCTCATCGCCGAGCAGGAGCGCCTTGCGGTCGAGAAGGCGCTGGCCGAGGTCATGGGCGACGCCGCGGTCGGCGCCACGTTCGAGCAGGCCGACCAGGCGCTGCTCGACCGGGCGGTAGCGGCGGCGGGCGAGACGCCCGTCTATGCGGTCTACGCCGCGAAGTCCGCGTCCGGCGAGACCGTCGGCTGGGGTCTGAAGGTCGGCCCGCGCGGCTACGGCGGGCCGATAACCATGGTCGTCGGTTTGGACAGTTCCGGTTTGGTCACCGGTGTCACAGTGGTGCTGCACAACGAGACGCCGGGCCTCGGCACGAAGGCGATCGGCGAGCCGGAGTACCTGGCGAAGTTCGTCGGCGTCGACGGCAAGGACATCGAGAAGTCGGCCAAGAAGGTCGACACGATCACCGGGGCCACGAAGTCCTCGCGCGGCGTGCGCAAGGGCGTCATCGCGGCCGGGCACGTGTACGCGGACGTGCTGTCGAAGGAGGGGGGTGCGCAGTGAAGCACTTCATGAAGACCCTGCTCGACGGGCTCGCCCTCGAGAACCCGCTCATGGTGCTGATGATCGGCCTGTGCTCCGCCTGCGCAGTCTCCACCAAGTTCGAGGGCTCGTTCTTCATGGGAGTCGCGGTCATCTTCGTACTCGTCATGAGCAATGTGATCATCGCGGCCATCCGCAAGTTCATCCCCGACGAGGTCCGCATCCCGATCTTCATCGTGGTCATCGCGTCGTTCGTGACGATCGTCGACCTGGTGATGAAGGCGTACGTCCCGACCATCTACGCGTTCCTCGGCGTGTGGATCCCGCTGATCGTCGTCAACTGCATCGTGCTCGGCCGCGCCGAGGCGTTCGCGTACCACAACGGCATCCTGCTCTCGGCGGCCGACGGGCTCGGGATGGGCATCGGCTACACCATCATCCTGAGCATCATGTCGGTCATCCGCGAGCTGTTCGGCACCGGCCAGTTGCAGTTCCTCGGGGCGACGCTCGTCAAGTTCCCCGACGCGTACGCCCCGCCGAACATCCTCGTGCTGTTCCCGGGGGCGTTCATCCTGTTCGGCCTGCTCATGGCGGGCAACCTCGAGATCAACAAGCGCATACGCGCGGCCGAGAGGAGGGCGGCATAGGATGTCGACGCTGCAGCAACTCGGCCTGCTCCTCATCGGCTCGGCGCTCGTCAGCAACATCCTGCTGACCCGCTTCATCGCGCTGTGCTCGTTCTTCGGCATCTCCAACTCGATGGAGACGTCCTGGGGCATGAGCCTCGCCGTGCTCTTCGTCATGGTCATGGCGAGTTCGGTGACCTGGGTCGCGTACTACTTCCTGCTCGTGCCGCTCGGGGTCGGCGAGTTCCTCTACATCCCCGCGTTCATCCTGGTCATCGCGGCGCTCGTGCAGTTCGTCGAGATGTACCTCAAGAAGTCGAGCCCGACGCTGTACCGCGCGATGGGCATCTACCTGCCCCTCATCACCACGAACTGCGCCGTGCTCGCTGCCGCGACCGAGTCGGTCAAGCCGGGCTTCTTCAAGATGAACATGCCGTTCGACTTCTCGTTCCTGCAGGCGGTCGTCTACACCGCCGGCGTGGCGCTGGGCTACGGCTTCGCGCTGCTGTGCTTCACCGCGATCCGCGAGCGCCTCGATGTCGCGCCGGTGCCCAAGTGGCTCAAGGGCACGCCGATGTCGTTCATCTGCGCGGGCCTGCTCTCGCTCGGCTACATCGGCCTCGGCTCCTTGTTCGGGCTGTAGGAAGGGGGGACGCATGGACTTCGCACTCATCGGAAAGGCGGTCGGCGCCCTCTCGCTGATGGGCCTCATCTCGGCGGGGCTGCTCGCCGTGGCGTCGAAGAAGTTCCACGTCGAGGTCGACCCGCTCATCGAGGCGGTCTTCGCGGCGCTGCCGGGCGGCAACTGCGGCGCGTGCGGCAACCCGTCGTGCTTCGCTGTCGCCGAGCTGATCGCCGCCGGCACCAAGCCCGCCAACGCCTGCGTGGCCGGTGGCCAGACGGTCGCCGACGCCGTGGCCGAGGTCATGGGCGTCGAGGCCGGCGAGGTCGCCACGGTCGTGTCGTGCCGCCACTGCGGCGGCGGCCGCGACGCGGCCCGCGCGTTCGACTACTCGGGCCTGCTGTCCTGCGCCTCGGCCTCGAAGCTCGCGGGCGGCGACCTCGTGTGCCGCTGGGGCTGTTTCGGCTACGGCGACTGCTTCCGGGCGTGCCCGTTCGACGCGATCCGCATGGACGAGCGCGGGCTGCCGGTCGTCGACCTCGTCGCGTGCACGGGCTGCGGCATCTGCGTGCGCGAGTGCCCGCGCGGGTCGACGCACCTGCTCGAGCTCGTGTCCGAGAACGCCCCCGTCGCGGTGCGCTGCTCGGCGCACGACAAGCCCGCCCCCCGCAAGAAGGCGTGCCCGCACGCGTGCATCGCGTGCAAGAAGTGCGAGAAGGCGTGCGCGTACGGCGCGATCGTCGTCGTGGACGCGCTGGCGGTCGTCGACTACGCCAAGTGCACCGCCTGCGGTGCCTGTGTGGACGTGTGCCCGCAGGACTGCATCGACCTGTTCGGCCGCGCTGCGATCGCTCCGGCGCACGAGATCGACGGCAAGGCACGCGACGTGGCCGGATTCGCCCCCGAGCGCGCTGCGGTCGCCGACGAGGGCGCGAGCGAGTCGGACGAGGACGCGTAGCGCCATGACCCGCGCGGACGTCGTGCTGGCCTGTGCGGTGGCGGCCGTGGCCGCGGCCTCGGCGCCATTCGCGTGGGCCGCGCAGCGTCCGGCGGCGGCGTTCCGCGTGACGGGGCCGGCGGGCGTGACGGTAGTCCCGGCCGGCGGGGACGGGCGCCTCGTGGTGGAAG
>VAUM01000036.1 GCA_005774595.1 Actinomycetota bacterium | reverse complement strand
CCCGGCGGCACGACCGTCGCGGCGCTCGGCGTGCTCGACGAGCGCGGGCTCGACGATACGGTCGCGGCCGCGGTGGCCGCTGCGGTCGCGCGCGCGAAGGAACTGGGGGCGTAGTGGGGGCATTCACCATCTCGAGCGTCTTCCGCGCACTCGTGCAGTTCTACGGCCTGCTGATCTTCGCGTACGTGATCATGTCGTGGTTCCGCCCGACGGGGACGATGTGGGAGATCTACCACGTGCTCGGCAAGGTGTGCGAGCCGTACCTCGGCCTGTTCCGGCGCTTCGTCCCGTCGATGGGCGGACTCGACTTCTCGCCGATGATCGCTCTGCTGGTGCTGTCCTACGGCGGGAGCATGATCGCGCGGCTGCTCGCCGGGCTCGGTGTCTGAATCCTGTACAATCCCGCCGTATGACAGGCGCTTTAGAAGGGTGCGGTCCGCCTCATGAAGCTCACTCCGCTCGACATCCACCACAAGGAGTTCCGCCACTCGGTCAAGGGCTACAACGAGCAGGAGGTCGACGACTTCCTCGACGAGGTCGCCGACGAGTTCGAGCGGGTCTTCAAGGAGAACATCGACCTGTCCGAGAAGCTCGAGGCCGCCAACGACCGCGTCTCGACCTACCAGCAGATCGAGCGCACCCTGCAGAGCACCCTGCTCCAGGCGCAGCGGACCGCCGACGAGATCATCGAGAAGTCGCGCGTCGAGGCTGCCGACCGGATCCGTGACGCCGAGCTGAAGGCCAAGGAGCTCATCCACCATGCGCTCTCGCAGAAGCAGGGCGTCGGCACGGAGCTCGGCCGGCTGAAGTCCGCCGAGGAGGAGTTCCGCACCGCCTTCCGCGCCTTGCTCGAGAAGTACCTCGCCACGCTCGCCGAGGTGAAGCTGCCCGAGGACGTGCGCGTGATGGCGGGCGTGACCGCCGAGGGCATCGTCGGCGACGCCGAGGTCGCGCAGCCGGGCGCGGAGGCGAAGCCCGCTGCGGACGCCCCGGTCGCCGCTGCCGCAGCGCCCGAGCTCGAGCCGCCCGCGCCTGGGTTCGTCACGGGCGTCCAGCTCGGAGAGACCGGCAGCGCGGCCCCGGTGCCGATCGATGACGACGCCGGCATCGACGCGCCCGAGTTCAAGCTGCCGCGCAGGACGGCGGGCGAGCGCGAGAACGACATCGACATCGAGGAGATCGACTAGCCCTCGATGGGGACGCGGATCACGGTCCACGTGACCCCGCGCGCGGGCCGCGACGAGATCGGCGGCTGGCGCGGTGATGAGCTCCAGGTCCGCGTGACCGCTCCGCCGGAGGGTGGCAAGGCGAACGCGGCGACCTGCGAGCTGCTCGCCGAGGCGCTGCGCGCGCCGAAGAGCACGGTCCGCGTGGTGCGTGGGGAGACCTCCCGGCACAAGCTGGTGGATCTGCACGGGGTCGGGGCAAGTGAGGTCAAGGCGGCGTTCGGGGAGCCCGACGCGCCGCTGTTCTGAGGGGCCGTTCGCGTTGACCCTCGCGCACGGGCCGCGCTACCATCGCTCGCACGCGGTCGCGAGACTGCGCCCATAGCACGACAGGCAGCGACGAGGACGAGTAGCGTTCACGGCACGGCCCTTTCCAGCGAGCGGGGACAGTGGGAGCCCGCGGGCACGGCGAAACGCGCGAACATCACCTCCGAGCCCCGGACCGAAACGGCGCTGTGCAGGCCGCGGGTAGGCTCCGGCGGGACGCCTCCGTTACCGGGCGGGACAGTGCCGCGCGGGAGGTCCGCGCAAGCTGGGTGGTGAAAGCGAACGCGAAGCATTCGAGCGCGCTTCGTCCCGGGCATGAGGACGAGGCGCGCTTTCGTTTGTGCTGACGAGAGGACCTATCACGATGGGCGAGGCGCCGGACTACAAGAGCACGATGAACCTGCCGCAGACGGACTTCCCGATGAAGGCGTCGCTGGCAACCCGGGAGCCGGAGCGGCTCGCGTGGTGGGCGGAGCGCGACATCTACGCGAAGTCGCTCGTGGTCAACGCCGGCGGGCCCGCGTTCGTCCTGCACGACGGGCCGCCCTACGCGAACGGTCACATCCACATGGGCACCGCGTTCAACAAGGTGCTCAAGGACGTGGTGGTCAAGTACAAGACGATGCGCGGGTACGTGGCGCCGTACGTGCCGGGATGGGACTGCCACGGCCAGCCCATCGAACACCAGGTCGAGAAGGACCTCGGCCCCGAGGTCATGAAGACGATCTCGCAGGCCGATTTGCGCGCGAAGTGCCGCGACTACGCCATGCGGTTCGTGGGTGTGCAGGCCGACGAGTTCATGCGGCTCGGCGTGCGCGGCGACTTCATCGACCCGTACCTCACCCTCAAGCCCGAGTACGAGGCCGGCAACGTCCGCATCTTCAAGGAGATGTACCGCCGCGGGATGATCTACAAGGGCCGCAAGCCCATCCACTGGTGCATCCGCTGCCGCACGGCGCTCGCCGAGGCCGAGATCGAGTACGCCGATGAGCCCGGCGAGAGCATCTACGTGAAGTTCGAGCTGACGTCGAGGCCTGACGCTTGGGCACAGGTAGCCGAGCCGATGCACGTGCTCATCTGGACGACGACGCCGTGGACCCTGCCGGCCAACGTCGCGGTGACACTCGCCGAGGACGCCGAGTACACGGCGCTCAAGACCGACCGCGGCGACTGGGCGGTCGTGGCGGTCGAGCTCGCAGACGAGGTCGCGTCCGTGACCGGCTGGAGCGGCGAGCGGCTCGAGCCGTACGTGAAGGGCGCGGACCTCGCCGGGCTGAAGTACCGCCAGCCGATCCACGAGGGCGTCGAGGGCGTCGTCATCACCGGCGGCCACGTCGACCTGTCGACAGGCACCGGCGCGGTGCACACGGCACCCGGCCACGGCGAGGAGGACTACCTCGTCGGCGCGAAGCACGGCCTGCCCTCGCCGATGCCCGTGGACGACGACGGCGTCTTCGATGCGGGCGGAGGCCCCTTCGCCGGCATGAACGTGTGGGACGCCAACCCCGTCGTCATCGACTGGCTGCGCGAGCGCGGCACGCTCGCCGCCGCCGGCAAGACCGACCACAGCTATCCCCACTGCTGGCGCTGCAAGCAGCCGGTCATCTTCCGGGCCACCGAGCAGTGGTTCGTCTCGATGGACAAGGCGGCCGAGGGCCGCACCCTGCGCGAGGGCGCGATGGACGCCATCGGCACCGTGGACTGGGTGCCGGGCTGGTCCGTGAACCGCATCTCGGCGATGGTCTCCGACCGTCCCGACTGGTGCATCTCGCGCCAGCGCGCGTGGGGCGTGCCCATCCCGGTGTTCTCGTGCACGAAGTGCGGGGAGACGGTCGCCACGCCCGAGACGTTCGACGCGGTCATCGCGCTGTTCGAGAGCCAGGGCGCCGACGCGTGGTTCACGAAGGCGCCTGCCGAGTACCTTCCGGCCGGCACGGCGTGTCCGCGGTGCGGCACCGGCGTCGATGGGCTCGCGCCCGAGAAGGACATCGTGGACGTATGGTGGGAGTCGGGCGTCTCGCACACGAGCGTGCTCGACGCGCGCGAAGAGCTGTCGCGCCCGGCTGACCTGTACCTCGAGGGCTCCGACCAGCATCGCGGGTGGTTCCAGTCGGCGCTGCTGACGAGCGTGGGCGCGTACGACGCCGCGCCGTACCGCGGCGTGCTGACGCACGGCTTCATCGTGGACGGCGACGGCCGCAAGATGTCCAAGTCGCTCGGCAACGTGGTCTCACCGCTCGACGTGGTCGCCAAGTCGGGCGCGGACATCGTGCGGCTGTGGGCCGCCTCGGCCGACTACTCGCAGGATGTCTCGGTCTCCGACGAGATCCTCGACCGCACGAGCGAGGCGTACCGCCGCATCCGCAACACGTTCCGATTCCTGCTCTCCAACCTCTACGACTACGATCCGGCCGCCGCGGTCGCTTTCGAGGACATGCCCGAGTTCGACCGCTGGGCGATGGTCACGCTCGCTGACCTCGTCGACGATGTCACCCGGCAGTACGACGAGTGGCAGTTCCACCGCGCGTACCGCTCCGTGTACGACTACTGCGTCACCACGCTCTCGGCGTTCTACCTCGATGCGCTCAAGGACCGCCTCTACGCCGACGCGGCCACCTCGCTGGGCCGGCGCAGCGCCCAGACGGTGCTCGCCGCGATGCTCACTGCGCTCGTTCGCCTGGTGGCGCCGGTCCTCACCTTCACCTCCGAGGAGGTCTGGCAGGAGATGCCCGCACCGCTTCGCGGAGGCGTCGAGTCGGTGCAGCTTGCCGGCTGGGCGGCCGTCGACGTGCCCGAGGAGTGCTGCGAGGACCTTCGCGAGGCGTACGCGGTCGTGCTCGCCGCGCGCGACGTGGTCACGCGTGCGCTGGAGGAGGAGCGTGCGGCTGGCCGGATCGGCAAGAGCCAGGAGGCGCACCTCACGATCGCCGCGCCCGCCGAGGACCTCGCGGTGCTCTCCGCGCGGGGGGCCGAGGCCCTTGCCGAGATGCTGATCGTCGCGGACGTCGCCGTCGAGGAGGGCGTAGGCGCCGGGATGACGGCGGCGGTGACGAGGGCGAGCGGCGACAAGTGCCCGCGCTGCTGGAACGTGCGGCACCTCGGCTCGGACGGGCTGTGCCCGCGCTGCTCGGGCGTCGTCACCGCGCTCGGCGGCGCAGGGTAGCGCAAGAGCGGCGGCCGCACCCACGGTGGTATACTCGCAGGTGACGTGACGACGCCCGGCACCACTTGGCCGGGCGTCGCGTATCAGACGGAGGCACGGACCTATGGACGACGCGACACTCGCGCGCATCACCGCGACGCTCGAGGCCGAGCGGGCCCGCCTGCTCGAGGAGATCGCCGAATACGAGCGCGAGGGGCACGAGACCCTCTCGGACGTGTCCGGCGAGAACAACTACCGCGACCACATGGCCGATCAGGGCTCCGCGACGTTCGCGCGCGAGCTCGACATGACCATGGAGGGGAACGCCCGCGAGGCGTTGGCCGCCGTCGACCGCGCCCTCGCGCGCATCGAGGCCGGTACGTACGGCGTCTGCGGCCGCTGCTCCGAGGAGATCTGTGCCGACCGCCTCGAGGCGGTGCCGACGGCCGATCTGTGCGTGTCGTGCAAGGCGTGGGAGGAGTCGCAATAGCGCGGGGCCGCGCCGCGGCGCTGGCTGCAGGCATCGCGGCGCTCGTGCTGGCTGCCGACCTCTCGTCCAAGGCGGCGGTGCGCGACCTCATCGCCCCGAACGAGTCGGTCCCCGTCATCGACGGCGTCGTGTGGCTCACGCACGTCCGCAACGCCGGCGCCGCGTTCGGCATGCTCCAGGGCCTGCAGTTGCTGTTCATGGGCATCAGCGCGGCCGTCATAGTCGGTGTGGCGGTCTATCTCGCGCGGGGCGCGCGGCACGGAGGCTGGACCGTCGTCTCGCTCGGCCTGCTCGCGGGCGGGTCCGCCGGCAACCTGTACGACCGGCTCACCCTCGGGCGCGTGACCGACTTCGTCGACTTCCGATGGTTCCCCGTGTTCAACGCGGCGGATGCCGCGATCAGCGCCGGGGTCATCGTGCTGGTGCTGATCGTCCTGTTCGCGAAGGACGACGACGCTGGCGAGGCCGCCGGAGCGGCGGCCTCGGACGAGGGGAACGGCGAGTGAGCGCGGCGCCCGGCTCCCACACCGTCACGGAGCAGGAGGCGGGCACCCGGCTCGACAAGGTGCTCGGCGGGCTGCCCGGAGTCCCGAGCCGCACGTGGGCGGCGCGTGCCGCCGAGCAGGGTCTGGTGCTGGTCGACGGTCGGCCCGCGGGCAAGCAGCACCTCGTGACGGCAGGGGAGGTGATCGCATGGGAGCCCCCCGCTCGCGAGGTCGCAGGCGACCTGGCGCCCGAGCCGATCCCGCTCGATATACGCTACGAGGACGAGCACCTCATCATCCTGTGCAAGCCGGCGGGCCTCGTCGTGCATCCCGCGCGCGGGCATCAGACCGGCACGCTCGTGCATGCACTCCTCGCGCATAGCGAAGACCTCGGGACGCTCGCGGGCGAGGACCGGCCCGGGATCGTGCACCGGCTCGACAAGGACACCTCAGGCCTGATGATGGTCGCCAAGAGCGATGAGGCCCAGGCGGTGCTCGGCGACGCGATCAAGGTGCGCGCCGTCGACCGGCGCTACCTCACCCTGGTGCACGGTCGCATCGCACCGGACACTGGGCTCATCGACGCCCCGATCGCGCGCCACCCCAAAGACCGGCTGCGCATGGCGGTGGTCGAGTCGCCTTCGGCACGCCAGGCGGTCACGACCTTTCGCGTGCTCGAGCGGTGGGACGCCGGTCGTGACGACGACGGCTACACGCTCATCGAGTGCAAACTGTACACCGGTCGGACCCACCAGATCCGCGTCCACATGGCGTTCACCAGCCACCCCTGCGTCGGCGATCAGCTGTACGGCCGAAGGAGGCCGAAGGCGGACCTCGGGCTGGCGCGCCAGTTCCTCCACTCCTGGCGCATCGCCCTCGACCATCCGATCACCGGCGAGCACCTCGAACTCGCGGACGCGCTGCCGGCCGACCTGGCGTCGGCGCTCGCGTCGATCGAGGGCGAGTCGTTCGGGCGCACCGAGGCGGGCGAGGAGGTCCTCGGCGTGTTGGAGGGCGTGCCCGCGGGAGGCGCCCGCATGGCGTGAGGCCGCGTACGGCGCGCGTTGGGGCGCGTGCGGCCATGATGGGAACACACTTGGAGGACGCGTTGTTTCGGACGGGGGAGTGATGGGCCGGACGATAGTCATCGCGGAGGATGACCCGCAGAGCATGTACCTCGCGCGGTTCCTGCTCGAGAAGCGCGGGTACGAGGTCGTGCCGGCGGTCGATGGCGAGCAGGTCATCGAGGCGGTCCGCGTCAGCGAGCCGGACCTCGTGCTGATGGACATACACCTGCCGAAGCTGGATGGCTACGCGGCGACCCGTGCCCTGCGTGAGGAGTTCGGGCCGGGCCTGCCCATCGTCGCGCTGACGGCGCACTCGATGAAGGGCGACCGCGAGGCGACCTTCGAGGCGGGCTGCGACGGCTACATCTCCAAGCCCATCGACCCTGGGAGGTTCGTGGAGGACGTCGAGGAGTACCTGTCTGGAGGCGATCGGTGATGCGTATCCTCGTGGTGGACGACGATCAGGCGGCGCGCCATCTAGTGACGAGCATCGCCCGTTCCGCTGGACACGAGGTGCTCACCGCCTCCGATGGCGCGGAGGCGCTCGAGGTCGCGCGGACCGAGCCTCCGGAGCTCCTCGTCTCAGACATCCTCATGCCGCGGATGGACGGCTACCAGCTCGTGCGGGAGTGGAAGTCCGACCCAGCCCTCGCGCCGATCCCGGTGGTGTTCCTGACGGCTTCGTACACGGACTCGGCGGACGAACGGTTCGCGATGGATCTGGGAGCCGAGCGCTTCCTGACCAAGCCGGTGGAGCCCGACGTCCTTCTGGCGGTCCTTGCCGAGGTCGCCGAGAGCACCGGGCCAAGAGGGGCGGCGATGGCCCAGCGCCAGCCGCGCATCGGGGAGGGCGAGATCCTGCGCGAGTACAGCGACCGGCTCGTCCGCAAGCTCGAGCAGAAGGTGATCGAGCTTCAGCAGTCCAACAACATGCTGAACGCGGCGATGGACGCGCTCTCGACCGAGTTGCAGGTCAAGACGGCGCTCATCGAGGAGTTGGGCGGCCGGATCGACGCGGACCACGAGCGCGAGGTCGACGACTTGCGCGCCCACGACGAGTTGGGCGACGCGATCGACGGCGCCCAGGTGCTCGCCGTCGTCGTCGACGCGCGGGGCGTGGTGACGTACTTCGGGCGCGGCGCGGAGCGGCTCACCGGCTTCGCGGCCGATGAGGTCGTCGGCCGCGACTGGTTCGAGGTGCTGGTGCCCGCCGGCGAGCGTGACGCGCGCCGGTCCGCGATGGCGACGCTGCTCGCCTCGGGCGGCACCGACCGCAACGAGTCCGTGCTCACGACCGCGCGCGGCGAGCGGCTCACCATCGCGTGGACCGACGTGTGCTGGCGCGACGACTCCGGCGACATCGCCGGCGTGCTCGCGATCGGGGTGCCGCAGTAGCTCCCCCGGTGCCGGAGCGGCCGGCACACACCCTCTCCACACAGCGGCGTCAGACTCGCGCCCAAGGAGGTGCCGCGAGAAGCATGAACGCCGGATCGACACGCATCCTGCTCGTCGAGGACGAGCGCGCCATCCGTGAGGCCGTCGAGGCCTACCTCGAGCGCGACGGGCTCTGGGTGACCGCGGTGGCCGACGGCCGCGCGGCGCTCGAGGCGTTCGCCAAGGGCGGCTTCGACCTCGTGGTGCTCGACCTGATGCTCCCGGTGCTGTCGGGCGAGGAGGTCTGCCGCCGCCTCCGCGACGTCTCCGACATCCCGATCATCATGCTCACGGCGAAGGGCTCCGAGGAGGAGCGCGTCGCCGGACTGGAGATGGGCGCCGACGACTACCTGGTCAAGCCGTTCTCGCCGCGCGAGCTGGTCGCGCGCGTGCGCGCTCTCGTACGCCGCGCGCATTCCGAGGAGGAGCCCCAGCGCGCCAGGGCCGTGTACGGCCCGCTCGAGATCGACCTCGCCGGCCACCGCGTGTTCCTCGGCGGCGAGGAGGTCGAGCTGACCGCGAGCGAGTACAAGCTCCTCGTCACGCTGTCGCGCTACCCCGGCCGCGTCTACTCGCGCATGGAGCTCGTCGAGAAGGTGCTCGGGTACGACTTCGAGGGTTACGAGCGCGCGATCGACTCCCACGTGAAGAACCTGCGGGCCAAGCTCGGCGACGACCCGAAGGAGCCGAGCTTCATCCACACGGTGTTCGGCGTCGGCTACCGCTTCGACCCGCCCGCCGGGAGCGAGTAGGCCCCGCGTGCTGCGTAGCGCCGGCCTCGGCCTCAGGCTCGCCGTCGCCTTCGCGGGCGTTGCGCTGTTCACCGCCGGGCTCGCCGGCCTCATCCTCACGAGCGTGTGGCAGCGCCAGTTCAACGAGTACGTGCTCGCGACGGTGCAGGAGCGTGCGGATGACGCGGCGGCCGCCTTCGCGGGCGTCTACGCGGACGCGGGCACGCTGGACTCGGTGCGGTTCGTGGACATCGGGCACTACGGCATGTCGATGCGCGGTTTCCGGCTGCGCCTGTACGACGAGGACGGTGCCCTGATCGCCGACTCGCCCGGCAATCAGGGCGTGCCGTTCAACAGCGCGCTCACCGACGAGCTCGACTCGCCGGTCGCGGCTACGCCGATCGTGGTGGGCGGCCGGAAGGTCGGCGAGGTGCGTGTCTCGTCGCTGTACCCCGGGCAGCTGCTGACCGAGCGCGACATCGCCTTCCGGAGCTGGTCGCTCGTCGGCCTGCTCGTTGCCGCCGTGGTCGCCGTGCTCGCCGCCAGCGGCGCGGGCGTGTGGTTCTCGCGCTCGCTCGTGCGGCCCATCGAGCGGGTGACCGCGGTCGCGGCGCGGATGCGCGAGGGCGACCTCGACGCGCGCACCGGGATGGATGGCTCGAGCGCCGTCGAGGGGCTCGGGCGCACGCTCGACGAGATGGCCGACGCGATCGCGGAGGAGCGGGAGTTCGAGCGCCGCCTGACCGCCGACGTCGCCCACGAGCTGCGCACGCCGCTGCAGGCGATCCAGGCGACGGTGGAGGCGATGCAGGACGGCGTGCTGCCTGCCGACGAAGAGCGGCTCGGCACGGTGCGTGAGGAGACCATGCGGCTCGCGCGCCTGACTGACGGCATCATGGACCTGTCGCGCCTCGAGAGCAGGTCGGCGCGCATGCGACGCGAGTCCGTGGACCTGTCGGCGGTGGTCGCGGCCGCGGTCGAGACGCACCGGGCGTTGATGGAGTCCGCGGGTCTCACGATGAGCGACGAGGTCGTGCCGGGCGTCACGGTGACGGGCGACGCCGACCGGCTGCGCCAGGCTATCGGCAACCTGCTGTCGAACGCGGCGCGCTACACGCCCGAGGGCGGCGCAGTATCGGTGAGTCTGGCCGTCGAGGACGGCAGCGCCGTGGTGCGCGTCCGGGACTCCGGGATCGGCATCGCCCCGGACGACCTTCCGCACGTGTTCACGCGCTTCTGGCGCGCAGACCCCGCCCGGCAGCGGTCGAAGGGCGGACTCGGCATCGGGCTCGCCGTCGTGCGGGAGATCGCCGAGCGCCACTGCGGGACGGTCGCGGCCTCGTCCGACGCGGGCGGCGCCGAGTTCGTGCTGCGCGTCCCGCTGGCCGCACCGGCAGGCTAGCGGCTCCGGGTCAGACCCGCGAACGAGCCGTCGGCGAGCACGGCCACGGTC
>VAUM01000035.1 GCA_005774595.1 Actinomycetota bacterium | reverse complement strand
GCCCGATGGAGGAAGCATGCGCAGACTCATCGCAGCACTGCTCGTACTCGCCCTAGCGCTGACGCTCACTGCGTGCGGCAAGAAGGACGACACGGCCACCACCACCACGACCACCACGGACACGGGTAGCAGCGCGCCCCCGCCCCCGCCGAGCGGCGCCGTCGAGGAGGTCGCGGTCGACCGCTCACCCACCGAGACCGTCGACTTCGGCGAGTTCCCGCGCGGCGGGTCCGTGGCCACCATCACACCCACCGTGATCGCAGAGAACCTGCAGGCGGGCACGGCGATGATCGTCTGGTACTACGACAGCACTCAGACGCAGACCGACGACATCCGTGCGGAGATCGACAAGGTGCTGGCCGACTACCGCGGGCTGATCGAGCTCGTCGCGTTCGACGTGCGCAAGGGCGTGCCCGGCGCGGCCAAAGTGGACCCCGAGGTGGAGAAGGCGTCGATGATCGCCGAGCGGCTCGGCGTGACGTCCACGCCGTACCTCATCGTCGTGGACACGCAGGGCCTGATCACCTACCGCGTCCGCGGCCCGGTCGATGCCGACGTGCTCGAGCGCGAGGTCGTCCGCGCGACCCAGTAGGCGGCGCGGCCTACCGTGAGCGACCTCTTCTCCGAACAGGCGGACGCGGCGCGCGAGCGCGTCGCTCCGCTCGCGGTGCGCATGCGGCCGCGCACTCTCGACGAGTTCGTCGGGCAACAGGCCGCCGTCGGGGAGGGCACCTGGCTGCGTCGCGCGATCGAGGGCGACGCGCTCATGCCGGTCCTGCTCTTCGGCCCCGCAGGCACCGGGAAGACCTCGCTCGCGCGCATCATCGCCGGTGTCACGGACGCGGAGTTCGTCGAGTTGTCCGCCGTGACCTCGGGCGTCGCGGACCTGCGTGCGTCGATCGAGGCCGCGCGCGACCGGCTCGCGTTCTCGGGCCGCCGCACGATCGTCTTCGTCGACGAGATCCACCGGTTCAGCAAGTCGCAGCAGGACGCTCTGCTTCACGCGGTCGAGGACGGCGACATCGTGCTCGTCGGCGCCACGACCGAGAATCCGATGTTCGAGGTCAACGCGCCGCTGCTGTCCCGCTCGCGCGTGATCGAGCTGGGGCCGCTCGCGGATGACGAGGTCCGGACTGTCGTCCGGCGCGCAGTGGCCGACGAGCGCGGGCTGCGCGGAGCGGTCGTGCTCGAGCCGGAGGCGGAGGCCGCGATCGTGCTGACCGCGGGCGGGGACGCGCGCGCAGCGCTCGTCACGCTCGAGTTGGCGGCCTCGTCCGCGCGCGCCCGCAGCGGCGAGCCGCCGGCCGTCACTGCAGCCGACGTGGCGGACGCCACGCCGACGCGCACGCTGCCGTACGACAAGGACGGTGACGCGCACTACGACGTCATCAGCGCGTTCATCAAGTCAATGCGCGGCTCGGACCCCGATGCGGCGGTCTACTGGCTCGCCCGCATGGTCCACGCCGGCGAGGACCCGAAGTTCATCGCGCGGCGCATGATGATCCTCGCGTCCGAGGACGTCGGGAACGCCGACCCGCAGGCGCTGCTCGTCGCCGCAGCGGCGTTCAAGTCCGCCGAGGTCATCGGCTGGCCCGAGTGCCGCATCAACCTCGCGCAGGCGGCGGTCTACCTGGCGCTCGCGCCGAAGTCGAACGCGGCGTACCTCGCCATCGACGAGGCCCTCGCCGAGGTGCGGACCGGCGCCGCGCGCGCCGTGCCGAGCCACCTGCGCGACCGTCACCGGCCCGGCGCCGAGGCGTACGGGCCCTACCGCTACCCGCACGACTTCCCGGACGCGCGGGTCGACCAGCAGTACCTCCCCGACGGGCTGACGGGCCGCACCTTCTACCGGCCTTCGCCGCGCGGCTGGGAGGCGGAGCGGGCCGCCGGCGGCAAGCGGGGGCCCGGACCGGCCTCCGGGGCCTGAAGCGGCGCGAAGTCGTGTGCGCGTGCGGTGGTAGACTCGCCAAGTACGCGCCGTCGAGACGAACGGAGCCTTCCGGTGCAGGCTGCTGACGTGCTGCTCGCCGTGCTCATGCTCGCCGCCACCGCCGCCGCCTGCGTGGCGGTCTACGCGATGCTGCGCGCCGCTCGCGCGATGGACGAGATGCGCGCGTTCACGAAGCGTCTCGACGAGCGGCTCATGCCGTTGCTCGACAAGGCCGACGTATCGCTCGACGCCTTCAACGCAGAGCTGCTGAGGGTCGACGAGATCGTGACCCAGGTCGAAGACGCCACCGACCGCGTGAGCAGCACGGCGCGCGTGGCGCAGGAGGCCGTCGGTGCCCCGATGCGGGTGCTGGCGGGTGCGGGGGAGGGCCTCGCGCGCATCTTCTCGCGCGCCGGGCGAAGGCGCGAGACGGAGTACGCGCGTCCCGCAGCGGACGTTCGGAGGGACGATGAGTGACACGGTGACCCTGAGCGTCCCGGCGCGCCCGGAGTACGCGAAGACCGTCCGCATGACCGCCGCCGCCCTGGCGACACGCGCGGGGATGCCGTACGAGGCCGTTGAGGACGTCCGGCTCGCCGCGGAGGAGGCGTTCGCGTACGCGTGCGGCCGTACCGAGGCGGGCGTCGCCGTCACGCTCGAGTTCACGGTGTCCGATGGCGGGCTCGACGTCGCGGTCGGCCCCGTCCCCGCGGTCGCGGCGCCGGCGGAAGAGGCGCGCGAAGTGGCCGAGTACGCCCGGTTCATCCTCGACGCGGTCTGCGACGACCTCGACATCTCCGACGAGGGCGGCGCGTGCCACGTCCGCCTGTCCAAGCGCATCGCCCCGGGGGCGCCCGGTGCCTAGGCCGGCTGCCCGCCAGACGCGGAAGCTCACCTGGGACAAGAAGCACACCCGCGAGCTGTTCCGCCGCTATCGCCTCGAGGGCGACGAGGCGGCGCGCGACGAGCTCGTCGAGATGTACCTCAACCTGGTCAAGTACCTGGCGAGCCGCTTCCGCAACCGCGGCGAGCCCGTCGACGACCTCGTGCAGGTCGGCACCATCGGGCTGATCAAGGCGATCGACCGCTTCGACATCGGCCGCGAGGTGGAGTTCACGACCTACGCGACCCCGACCATCGTCGGCGAGCTCAAGCGCCACTTCCGCGACAAGGGCTGGGCCATCAAGGTCCCGCGCCGTCTGCAGGAGCTCTCGTTCCGCGTCACGCAGGCGGTCGACAAGCTCACGCAGATCGAGCAGCGCTCGCCGACGGTGCCCGAGATCGCCGACTTCCTCGGCGTGACCCCGGACGAGGTGCTCGAGGCGATGGAGACCTCCGAGGCGTACAACTTCGTCTCGCTGGAGGGTGACCGCACCTCTGAAGGCGCGGAGTCGTTCTCGATCCTCGAGTACGTGGGCGAGGACGACTCGCTCATCAGCGTCGTCGAGGACCGCACGACGCTCGCGGCGGCGCTGCGGGAGCTCAGTGCGCAGGAGCGCCGCGTGCTGTACCTTCGCTTCTTCGAGGGCCTGACCCAGACCGAGATCGCCCGCAAGCTGGAGATCTCGCAGATGCAGGTTTCCCGGCTCCTGCGCCGCACGCTCCGTGTGCTGCGCGACAGCCTCGTGAAGGAGGGTGTCGAATGAGTGTCGGCGAGGATCGCCTGACCGAGCAGTGGCGCGGGCGTGCCTATGCGGTGTGGGCCGTCATCGGCTGGTGCGTCGTGGCCGCCGTGGCGTGGTGGGGACTGGGCAAGGTGGCCTCCGCGCTGATCCCGCTCGCGATGGCGTTGTTCATCGTGTTCCTGCTGCGCGGCCCGGTCGCGGCGCTCGAGAAGCGTGGCGTGAAGCGGGTCGCCGCGACGGCCCTGTGCTTCGCGGCCGTCCTGATCGTGGTGGGCGTGGTGAACGCGTTCATCTGGCCGACCGTCGTCGGTCAGGCCATCGCGCTGGTCAAGGCGCTGCCCGATGCGGCCTCCAAGGCCTACGAGTGGGTGCGCGGCATCGGCCTCGACCGGGAGCTGTACCGGCTGCCGGAGTGGAAGGCGATCGACTGGAGCGACCTGCTCACCAGGTACGCGAAGTACCTGCCGCAGGCAGGCGCCGCGGGTGCGGGCGCCGCCGGGCAGGTCGTGGCCGCGGGCAGCCAGGTGGCGACGGTCATCTTCAATGTCGTCATGGCGTTCGTCATCGCGTTCTGGGGCCTCAAGGACCTGCCCGCGATCCGCAGGGAGGTGTTCGCTCTCATCGGCCCCCGGCGGCGCGACGAGGCCGAGATGGTGCTCGGCGAGGTCACGGGCGTGCTCGGCGGCTACCTCAAGGGGCAGGTGATCGTCTCGGCGCTCACCGGCCTGCTCGCGGCGGTCGGGCTGGCATTCATCCCCGGAGTGCGTTCGTACGCGGTCATCCTCGGCTTGATGACGATGGCGCTCAACTTCATCCCGTACATCGGTCCCGCCATCGGCGCGGCCGTGACGACCGTGGTCGCTGCGTTCGCCGGCGAGCACTGGTGGTATGCCGTCATCGCGTTCGTCGCGCTGTTCGCCGCGCAGCAGGTCGTCGACCTGTTCGTCACGCCGCGGGTGATGTCGGAGCACGTCGACCTGCATCCCGTGCTCGTGCTACTGTCCATCCTCGTGTTCGGCGCGCTGTTCGGCGCCATCGGCATCCTGGTCGCGATCCCGACGGCGGCGATCGCGAAGGGGCTGTTCGTCCACTACTACGAGAAGCACACGCGCACCGAGCTCGCGACGGAGGACGGCGCGCTGTTCCGGTCGGCCAAGCCCGAGGACGAGGGGGCCGCCGGCGCATGCGGCCCGGACGCGGCCGCGGCCGGTCCGCGAACGGGCGACGAGGAGCGTGACGGGTGAACTCCGCCGAGATCCGCGAGAGCTTCCTGAAGTACTTCGAGTCGAAGGGCTGCCGGCGGCTGCCCTCCTCCTCGCTCATCCCGGAGGACCCGTCGCTGCTGCTGACGACGGCGGGGATGGTGCAGTTCAAGCCCGTCTTCCTCGGGGCACGCGACCTCGGCTTCACGAGGGCGACCACCTGCCAGAAGTGCGTGCGCACGACCGACATCGACATCATCGGCACCACGGGGCGGCACCACAGCTTCTTCGAGATGCTCGGCAACTTCAGCTTCGGCGACTACTTCAAGTCCGAGGCGTGCGCGTGGGCGTACGAGTATTCCGTCGACGTGCTCGGGCTCGACCCGGAGCGCCTGTGGTTCTCGATCTACGAGGACGACGACGAGGCGTTCGCCGTCTGGCACGAGCAGGTCGGCGTCGCCGCCGAGAGGATCGTGCGTCTTGGTGAGAAGGACAACTTCTGGTCGGCGGGCCCGACGGGACCCTGCGGGCCGTGCTCGGAGCTCTACTACGACCAGGGTGCGGACGTAGGCTGCGGCTCACCGACCTGCGCGCCCGGCTGCGACTGCGACCGGTTCCTCGAGTACTGGAACCTCGTGTTCATGCAGTACGACCGGCGGGAGGACGGCACGCTCGTCCCGCTGCCGAAGAAGAACATCGATACCGGCATGGGCCTCGAGCGGCTCGCCGCGATCCTGCAGGGCGTGACCTCGAACTTCGAGACCGATGTGCTGCGCGCGCTGATGGCGGTCGCCGAGGAGGTCTCCCGCACGGCGTACGGCGCTGGCGGGCGCCCGGACACCTCGCTGCGCATCCTCGCGGACCACGCGCGCGCGGTCGTGTTCATGATCGCCGACGGCATCCTGCCCTCGAACGAGGGCCGCGGCTACGTCCTGCGCCGCCTGCTGCGCCGCGCGGTGCGCCACGGCCGTCTGCTGGGCGTCGAGGACGCGTTCATGGTCCGGCTGACCGATGCCGTGACCGCGCTCATGGGGGAGGCGTACCCCGAGGTCGTCGAGCACGCCGAACTGGTCCGCGGCATCGTCGCCTCCGAGGAGGAGCGCTTCTCGGCGACGCTGCGAACGGGTCTGGCGTTCCTCGACACCGCGCTGGAGCGCGTGCGCGCGGCGGGCGACGCGCGGCTCGACGGGGTCACCGCCTTCACGCTCCACGACACCTACGGCTTCCCGTTCGAGCTGACGGCCGAGATCGCCGGCGAGGCCGGCATCGAGGTCGACACCGGCGGCTTCGAGGCCGAGATGGAGGCGCAGCGCGAGCGCGCCCGCGCACACGTTCAGGACGTCTCGTGGTCGGCGCACGGGGGCGTGTGGGCCGAGATCGCCGCTGCGGGCGCGACCGACTTCGTCGGGTACGAGTCCGACGAGGCGGACGCGAAGGTCGTCGCGATCGTCGTGGGCGGCGAGCGCGTGGAGCGCGCCGAGGCCGGCGCCGAGGCGCAGGTCGTGCTCGATGCCACGCCGTTCTACGCGGAGCAGGGTGGCCAGGTCGGCGACACGGGCGCGCTCACGCGCGACGGCATGCGCTTCGAGGTCACCGAGACGAGGCTGCCGGCGCCCGGCGTCCACGCCCACTCCGGCACGGTCGCGGAAGGCGCGATCGCCGTCGGCGACCGCGTCCGCGCGTCCATCGACGTGATGCGCCGCGAGCGCATCCGCCGCAACCACACCGCCACGCACCTCGTGCACTGGGCGCTGCGGCTCGTCCTCGGCGAGCACGCGAAGCAGGCCGGGTCACTCGTGGCCCCGGACCGCTTCCGCTTCGACTTCACGCACTTCGAGGCGATCGGCGCAGACGACCTCGGCAAGATCGAGCGCATGGTCGATCACAAGATCATGGAGGATCACCCGGTCCGCGCGTACGAGACCTCGCTGGCGTCCGCGCGCGAGGCGGGTGTCACCGCACTGTTCGGCGAGAAGTACGGCGACTTCGTGCGCGTTCTCGAGGTGGGCAACTTCAGCCGTGAGTTGTGCGGCGGTACGCACGTCGGCCGCACCTCCGAGATCGGCCTGCTCAAGATCGTGTCCGAGGGCTCCATCGGAGCGAACCTGCGGCGCATCGAGGCCGTGACCTCGTTCGACGCGTTCGACCACCTCGAACGCGAGGAGGCCACGCTGTTCGAGGCCGCCGCCGCGCTGAAGTGCCGGGCGGCCGAGGTGCCCGACCGCGTGCGCGCCCTGCTGCAGCGCGTGAAGGACGCCGAGGCGAAGGCCAAGGCCGGCGCGCCGGCCGCGCTCGACGCGGGTGCCGTGCGCACGGTCACCGCGGGCGGCGGCTACGCGGTCGCGCTCGGGCGCGTCCCCGGTGCGGACGCCGAGGCGCTGCGCGACCTGGCCGACCGGCTGCGTGCGGATGCGGGTGGCGTGGTGCTCGCGAGTGAGGCCGACAGCAAGGCCGTGCTGGTCGCCGCCGGCACCGATGCCGCCGTCGCCGCCGGCTTCGACGCCGGTGCGGTGATGCGCGCCATGGCCGAGCAGGTCGGCGGCAGAGGCGGCGGACGGCCGAACATGGCGCAGGGCGGTGGTCCGGACGCCGACGGCATCGACGCGGCGCTCGCGGCGGCCGCCGCGCTGCTCGGGGCGGAGTGACGGGCGCCGTGCGCGTACTCGGCCTCGATTTCGGCGAGAAGCGGATCGGGATCGCGGTGTCGGACCCCGGCGGGCGCATCGCGACCCCCGTGAAGGTCGTCGACGCATCGGACCGGCGTGCGATGCACGAGGCAGTGGAGGAGTGGGAACCCGGTGCGATCGTCGTCGGTCTGCCGCTGTCGCTCGACGGTACCGAGGGGCCTCAGGCCGCGGCCACACGCGCACTGGCTGCCGCGCTGGAGTCCGATCTCGGCGTGCCGGTGCGCTACTTCGACGAGCGGCTGACCTCGGCACAGGCCGAGCGTGCCATGACCGAGGCGGGCGTCACCGCGCGCGACCGGCGCGGCCGGGTCGACATGATCGCCGCCGCCCTCATGCTCCAGGCGTATCTCGATTCGGAGGTCTCCGATGGCCGCTGAGCGCCTGAAACGCCCCGTGGCCCGCTCACTGCTCACGATCCTGTTCGTGCTGCTGGCCATGTGCCTGGCGTTCTCGGCGCCTGCGTGGTGGGTGCTCCTGCGGCCTGAGACCGACAAGCCGCCGGGGATGCCGGTGCAGATCGAGATCCCGGCCGGCTCGAACACCGAGGAGATCGCCTCGATCCTCGCGGAGACCGGGGTGGTCCCCAACGCCATGATGTTCCGGCTCCGGACGCGGGTCGCCGGGGCGGACGGCGACCTGCGGGCAGGGATCTACGACCTGTCGACCGGCATGCCCTTCGAGGTCGTCGTCGACACGCTGAGCGAGGGCCCGCCCATCTCGTATGTCACGGTCGTCGTCCCCGAGGGCTTCACCATCGAGCAGATCGCCGCCAGGATGGAGAAGGAGCTCGACATCCCGGCCGCCGAGTTCGGGGCGCTCGCGAAGAACGGTGCCGACGAGTTCGGCCGTGACTACCTGTCCGGCCATGGCGGCTCGCTCGAGGGGTATCTCTTCCCGAAGACCTACCGCATCCGCGAGGGCGCGAGCGCGCACGAGGTCATCGAGCAGATGCTGCGGCAGTTCGAGGTGGAGACCGCGACGCTCGACATGTCGTACGCGCGCGACCACGGGTTCGACCTGCACGACGTGGTGACCATCGCGTCGATGATCGAGAAGGAGGCGAAGCTCGACCGCGAGCGGCCGCTGGTCGCCTCGGTCATCTACAACCGCCTGAAGCGCAAGATGGTGCTCGAGATCGATGCGACACTCGAGTACGTGCTGCCGGGCCACCGCTTCCGCCTGCGCAACCAGGACCTCAGGATCGAGAGCCCCTACAACACCTACAAGTACAAGGGCCTGCCGCCGACGCCGATCGCGAGCCCGGGCATGGCGTCGATCGAGGCGGCGGCGCACCCGACCGAGACCGGCTACATCTACTACGTGCTAACGAGCACGGACGGCGCACATACCTTCACGTCGACCTGGGACGAGTTCGAGAAGGCGAAGCGGAAGTCGAAGGAGGTGTTCGGCCGGTGACCGGTGGCACGGCCGCGCTGCTCGGCCGGACGGGGTTCGCGTACCTGTACGGGTTACGCTCATACGCCGCCGCGATGCTGTGGAGCACGATCGACCCGGTCTACCACGAGTACTACGCGGATCAGCCCCTCACCGAGCAGGTCCAGCTCATCCCGACGGTCCGCATCGTCCAGCTGCTCGATCCGCAGTTCGAGCAGTCGTACTACATCGCGGCGTGGATGATCGCGAGGCGAGGCGACGTCGCCCAAGGCCTTGAGGTGTCGCGCACCGGCGTCGAGAACAACCCGGCCTCCGGGCTGTTGAGGGCGAGCTACGCCCAGATGCTCCTCACGCTCGGCCACCAGCCGAAGGCCGCGCTCGCCCAGGCCGACGCGGCCCTCTCGTCTCCCGATACCGTGTGGTACACGGACGAGGACCGGTGCGAGGGGATCGCGATCTTCGCGGCGGTGTACGACCTGAACGGCGACTCGGCGAGAGCGGACGAGCTGCGCGCCCTGTCGGAGGCGCTTCGCGACGTGGACCCGGTCCAACAGATCGGCGGAAGCCACGACCACGACGGCGACGGCGTGCCGGACCACTGACGGACGCGGAAGATGGGGCTGCTCACACCCGACCTCTACTACGTCGACGTGCATGCCATCGACCTCGATGACGTGCGGCGGCGCGGCGTGCGGGGACTGCTCCTCGACCTCGACAACACGCTGCTGCCGCGGGACACCGACACCGTTCCCGCGCGCGTGGCGGACTGGCTCGCAGCGCTTCCCGCGGTCGGTCTCGGTGCGTGCCTTGTGTCGAACAACTGGCACGGCCATGCCGTCACGACCGCTGAGAAGCTCGGCTTGGCGATCGTGCCCAAGGCGCTCAAGCCGCTCCCGTACGGCTTCCGGGCGGGGATGCGCCTGCTCGGCACGGACGCGTGCGGCACGGCGGTGATCGGCGACCAGCTGTTCACCGACGTGCTCGGCGGGAATCTCGCCGGGTGCACGACGGTGCTCGTGTGCCCGCAGTCGGAGACCGACCTTCCGCACACGCTGCTGCTGAGGCACGTCGAGCGGCTCATCCTTTCTCGCAGGCGGCCGCTGTCGTAGACTCGACTCAGAGACCGACTCTCGTCGGATGAGACTTCGCTCGGAGTAGCCGGTGACCCTCGACATCAACGGACGGACGCGGCTCGCCGGTGTGGTGGGATGGCCGCTCGGCCACACGCTGTCGCCGGCGATGCACAACGCCGCCTACGAAGCGCTCGGCCTCGACTGGGTCTATGTCCCGCTGCCCGTCGAGGATGACGCCGACATGCTGCGCTTCATCGGCGCGCTCCGCGTGCTGCCCTTCGTTGGCGTCAACATCACGATGCCCCACAAGCAGGCGATGCTGCGGCTCTGCGACGAGGTCGCGATGTTCGCGCAGATGGCCGGCGCCGTGAACACCGTACACGTCAGTGACGGCAGGCTCATCGGCTACAACACCGACGGCCGCGGACTGCTCGAGGCGCTCGAGACCGAGGCAGGGTTCCTGCCCGAGGGCAAGAGCGTGACGCTCGTGGGGGCGGGCGGCGCCGCGGGGGCGGCGCTCGTCGCGTTCGTGC
>VAUM01000034.1 GCA_005774595.1 Actinomycetota bacterium | reverse complement strand
CGACCGGCTCGAGCGTGGCAACGGGCTCCGCGTCGGTGACCGGCTCCGCCGGCGCGATCGCCGGGGCGGCCGCAACGGGCACGGCTGCGGCCTCGTTCACCCGCGCGGCGAAGGTGGCCTACCGCAAGGACGGCTGGCTGTGGGTCGCGGGCGAGGACGGCACGGGCGCGAAGAAGGTCGCCCAAGCCGCGGCCGGCAGCTTCGCGCTGGCCCCCGATGGCGCCACGCTCGCGTACGAGGACTCCGTGCGCTCGCTGCGGCTCGCTCCGGTCGCCGGCGGCGCGGCGAAGAACGCCGGGCCGATGGTGGCGGGCAGCCCGATCGCGTGGGCGCCGTCGTCGGCGTGGCTGGCGTACGCGGCCCCCACGGGCGTGCGCCGCGTGGACCGCGACGGTTCCGCAGGCGCACCGCTCATCGCGGGTGTGGCTCCGGCGGTGTCGGCCGACGGCGTGCGGGTCGGCGTCGTGCAGGCGCGCGCGGGCCTTCCGGACGCACTCGCGTTCGCGGACTCGAAGGGCGGGCCCGTAGGCGCCGTGACCGGCGCGGAGCACCCGGAGACGTTCGCGTGGCTCGACGCCCGCCGTGTCGCGGTCGTCGTACGCGGCCTCTCGGTCCAGGGCGGCACCGAGTACTCGATCGGCGTCGCCGAGGTGCCCGGCGGCGCGTTGACCGCCGTCACCACGCACGAGGCCGAGGCCCGCGCGGTGCCGACGGCGATGTGCGCCTCCCCGGACGGCCGGCACATCGCCTGGGCTGACCAGGGCGACGACGGCTGGTCGCGAACGTACCTGCTCGATACGCAGGGCGGCTCGCCCGTCCTCGCGTCGAAGCGCTACGACACCTACCCGCTGTGCTGGAGTGCCAATGGGAAGCGGCTGTTCGTCATCGAGGGCAACGCCTGGCAGGGGCAGGCCACGCGGCTCGTCTCCCTGTCGGCCGACGCCACCGACAAGCGTGTGATCGTCGAGGGCGCCGGGCTGTAGCCCTGGATCTCCCGCCCGTTGTGCGGCGTGCGCTTCCTTGCTACACTCGGACGGTAAGGAATGCCGAGCGCAGTAAGGAAGCCGACGATGCCGAGGGCGAAGATCACCTCGAAAGGCCAGGTCACGATACCGCTCGAGGTCAGGGACGCCCTCGAGCTGGGCACCGGAGACTCCATCGTGCTGGAGGTCCGCGGGGACTATGCCGTGCTGCGCAAGTCGCCGAGCCTGGCCGACGTACTCGACCGCATCGACGAGGAGTACCCGCTGCCGGACGGTCCGCTGCCCGGCTGGAACGAGTCGCTCGAGAAGTACTTCGACGAGAACTGGCACGAGGGGGACGCTCCCGCCGTGGTCGTGCGGAGCGGGAAGCGGCCGAAGTGATCCTCGCCGACACGCACCTCGTGATCGCCATGATCCGTCGCACCGACCCGGACCGCGCGGCGCAAGCGCTCGTGCTGGCGGAGCGCCACGCCGCCGCGGGCGAGCCGCTGGTCGTGGCCGAGTGCGTACTCGCGGAGTGCGCGTGGGTGCTGCGCAGCCGGTACGGCATGGCGGGGTGCGACGTCGCCCGCGTCCTGCGCGAGGCTCTGTCCACTCCGGCGCTCGTCGCATGGGACCCGAAGGTCGCCGAGACGGCGCTCGACGTGATGGAGGCCGATCCGGCGCTCGACGTCACCGACTGCATCCTCGCGGCGATGTCCGCGCGCCGCGGCACCGACGTGGCCACGATGGACCGGCGGCTCCTGCGGCTGCTCGAGGGCGGCGACGTGACCACCTGAGCGCCGCCCCCTGAGGCTGCCTCTTCGCGCCGCACTCCCGTTTGCCGCCCCCCGCACGCTCGCGTATACTCCCGCCCACATCCGAATAGCAGCATGGGCGTTGACGGGGAGTAGTAGAGGCCAATCCCAGCCTCAGAGAGCCGGGGACGGTGGAAACCCGGTCTGGGACGCTTCGAATCTGGCCCCCGAGCCACCCGGGACAACGGGCGAGGCGGAAAGCGGCGGACGATCTCCGCACGCAGCCGAGCACAAGTAGGCCGGGTCGGTGGCATCCGTTACCTGCCGCACGAGTGGACGCTCGCGTCGGCAACGGCGCCGCCGCGCGCGTCAATCGGGGTGGTACCGCGGGAGCATTTCGCCTCTCGTCCCTGGCAGGGGCGAAGCGCGCTCATCCGCGGTCCTTTCGTCTCCTGGCGTCCTTCAAGGGCGCCGGACCTGCCACCCCATCTCACACGTTTCGTGCGGCGCGTGACGGCGGCCACCTCGACGAGGGAAGGCACGCATGGAGTCGCGCAGCGAACGCATGAAGCAGGGGCTGGCCAAGTCGCCCCACCGCAGCCTGCTGAAGGCCGACGGCCTCACGGACGAGGAGATCGCCCGTCCGCTGGTCGCCGTCGTCAACTCCGCGAACGAGGTCATCCCCGGCCATCTGATGCTCGGCAGGGTCGCCGAGGCGGTCAAAGCCGGCATCCGCATGGCGGGCGGCACGCCGCTCGAGTTCTCCACCATCGGCGTGTGCGACGGCATCGCGATGAACCACGCCGGCATGCGCTACTCGCTCGCGTCGCGCGAGGTCATCGCCGACTCGGTGGAGCTCGCCGTCCAGGCGCACGCCTTCGACGCGATGGTCATGATCCCGAACTGCGACAAGGTCATCCCCGGCATGCTGATGGCCGCTGCGCGCCTCGACATCCCGACCGTGGTGGTGGCCGGCGGGCCGATGCTCGCCGGGCGGGTGCGCGGGCGCGCGGTCGACCTCGACACCGTGTTCACGGCCGTCGGCAAGGTGGCCGCCGGCACGATGGACGAGACCGAGCTGCTCGAGCTCGAGAACGACGCCTGCCCGACGTGCGGCAGCTGCGCCGGCCTCTTCACCGCCAACTCGATGAACTGCCTCACCGAGGCGATCGGGCTCGGCCTGCCGGGCAACGGCACCGTGCCTGCGGTCTACTCGGAGCGCATCCGGCTGGCCAAGTACGCCGGCATGGCGGTCATGGACCTCATCGCGCGCGGCGTGACCGCACGGCAGATCATGACGCCCGACGCGATCCGCAACGCGATGACGCTCGACATGGCGTTCGGCGGCTCATCGAACACGGTGCTCCACCTCACGGCCATCGCGCACGAAGCGGGCGCCGACATCACGCTCGACGACTGGGCGGCCGTCTCGGCGGCCACGCCCAACCTCGTGCGCATCTCGCCGGCGAGCGACTACCACATGGAGGACCTGTACCATGCCGGCGGCATCCCCGCGATCATGGCCGAGCTCGACCGCAAGGGCCTGGTCCGCCGGAACGCACCGACGGTCTCGGGCAAGACGATGGGCGAGATCGCGGACGCCGCGTGCAACCGTGATCCGCAGGTCGTGCGCTCTGTCGACGACCCGTACTATCCCGAGGGCGGGCTGCGCGTGCTTCGCGGCAACGTCGCGCCCGACGGCGCGGTCATCAAGCAGTCGGCGGTGCCGGCGGACATGCGGCGCATGAGCGGGCCGGCGCGTGTCTTCGACTCCGAGGAGGCCGCGATCGACGCGATCCTCGGCGGGATGATCGTCGACGGCGACATCGTCGTCATCCGCTACGAGGGGCCCAAGGGCGGCCCCGGCATGCGCGAGATGCTCTCGCCGACCTCGGCGATCTCCGGCCGCGGCCTGAAGGTCGCGCTCATGACCGACGGGCGCTTCTCGGGCGCCACCAAGGGCCCGGCGGCGGGTCACGTGAGCCCCGAGGCGGCCGACGGCGGCCCGATCGCGCTGGTCGCCGAGGGCGACACCGTCACGATCGACATCGACGCGGGCCTGATCGAGGTCGCGCTGTCCGATGAGGAACTGGCAGCACGGCGGAGCAGTTGGCAGGCGCCCGAGCCGAAGGTGAAGACCGGGTATCTCGCCCGGTACGCGCGCTTCGTCTCGAGCGCCGACAGAGGGGCGGTGGTGTCATGACGGAACGCATCACAGCGGCACGGGCGCTCGTGCGCGGCCTGGAGGCCGAAGGGGTCGACACCCTGTTCGGCTACCCGGGCGGTGTGGCGCTGCCGATCTTCGACGCGCTGTTCGACAGCGCCAAGATCCGCACGATCCTGCCTCGGCACGAACAGGGCGCGGTGCACGCGGCCGACGGCTACGCGCGTGCCACCGGGCGCGTGGCGCCGGTCGTGGTCACCAGCGGCCCGGGCGCGACCAACACGGTCACCGGCATCGCGAACGCGTACATGGACTCGATCCCGCTCGTGGTGTTCACCGCGCAGGTGGCCACGGCGGTCATCGGTACCGACGCGTTCCAGGAGTCGGACATCACCGGCATCACGATGCCGATCACCAAGCACAACTACCTGGTCACCGAGTCCGAGGACCTGCCGGACGTCGTGGCCGAGGCGTTCCACATCGCCACGACCGGGCGCCCGGGGCCCGTGCTCATCGACGTGCCGGTGGACGTGAGCAAGGGCGAGATCGCGTACAGGTCCCCCGAGGCGGTGAGCCTGCCGGGGTACAAGCCGACGACCCGCGGGCACAGCAAGCAGGTCAAGCAGGCCGTCTCGCTCATCGCCAAGGCGCGAAAGCCGCTGCTGTACGTCGGCGGCGGCGTGCTGGCCTCGGGTGCGTCCAAGGAGATCAAGGAGCTCGCCGAGCTCATGCAGCTGCCCGTCACCACCACGATGATGGGCAAGGGCTGCTTCCCGGAGGACCACCACCTGTGGATCGGCATGCCGGGCATGCACGGCGCCAAGTACACGAACTACGCGATGACCGAGACCGACCTGCTCGTCGCGGTGGGCGTGCGCTTCGACGACCGCGTGACCGGCAAGCTCGCGGCGTTCGCCACCAAGGCCAAGATCGTCCACGTCGACATCGACCCGGCGGAGATCGGCAAGAACAAGGCCGTCGACGTGCCGATCGTCGGTGACGCGAAGGACGTCGTGTCCGCCATCGTGGCCGAGCTGCGCAAGACCGGCGCCGAGCCGCGCACCGAGGCGTGGTGGCGCGTGATCGACGACTGGCGCAAGCGCTATCCGCTCCACTACAGCCACGAGGAGGGCGTGCTGCACCCCCAGCACGTCGTCGAGCGCGTGAGCGAGCTCACCAAGGATCGCGACACGGTGCTGTGCACCGAGGTCGGCCAGAACCAGATGTGGGCGTGCCAGTTCTACACGGTGCGGCGTCCGCGCTGCTGGGTGTCGTCGGGAGGCCTCGGCACGATGGGCTTCGGCCTGCCGGCGGCCATCGGCGCGCAGGCCGGGCGGCCCGAGGCGCTCGTCATCGACATCGCCGGTGACGGCTCGATCCAGATGAACAGCCAGGAGTTGGCCACCGCGGCGCTCAACGGCCTGCCGGTCAAGGTGGTCGTGCTCAACAACGGCTACCTCGGCATGGTGCGCCAGTGGCAGGAGCTGTTCTGGGGCAAGCGCTACTCGGCGTCCGTGCTGAACCAGGACTGCCCGGACTTCGTGAAGCTCGCCGAGGCGTACGGCTGGCTCGGCCTGCGCGTGGACGCGACCGGCGACGTCGACAAGACGTTGAAGAAGGCGTTCGACCACAAGGGCCCGGCGCTCGTGGATTGCCGGGTGGCGCGCGAGGAGATGGTCTACCCGATGGTCGCGCCGGGCGGCAGCATCGACGAGATGCTCGGCGGGGTGCCCGGCGGCCCGATCTCGGAGATGCTCGACGACGCGCTCCTCGAGGAGGTGTGGGAGTAGATGCAGCACACCATCTCGGTGCTGGTCGAGAACAGGCCCGGCGTGCTCCAGCGCGTGGCCGGCCTGTTCGCGCGGCGCGGCTTCAACATCGACTCGTTGGCGGTCGGCGTCACAGAGGATCCGACGCTGTCGCGCATGACCATCGTGGTCAACGCCGGCGACAAGCCGCTCGAGCAGATCACCAAGCAGCTCCACAAGCTCATCAACGTGATCAAGATCCAGGATCTCGACCCGAAGGACATGGTCGACCGCGAGCTCGTGCTCTACAAGGTCAACGCGCCGGCCGAGCGCCGGCACGAGATCATCGAGATCGCCAACGTGTTCCGCGCCAAGATCGTCGACGTCGGCAAGAACTCGCTGACGATCGAGGCGACGGGCACGGCGGACAAGCTCGGCGCGATGGAGGACCTGCTGCGCGCGTACGGCATCAGGGAGCTCGCGCGCACCGGGCGCATCGCGTTGTCGCGCGGCTCGCGCGAGGCGTAGGCACGGCACACGACGGACCGGACGGCCCACTCACGAGGGCCGAGGATGACAGGAAGAAGGAAGGCACCCATGGCGACGATCTACTACGAGAAGGACTGCGACCTGTCGCGGATCAAGGACCGCAAGATCGCGGTGATCGGCTACGGCTCGCAGGGGCACGCGCACGCGCTCAACCTGCACGACTCGGGCTGCGATGTCCGCGTCGGGCTGCGTTCGGGCAGCGCGTCGTGGGACAAGGCGAAGGCCGACGGGCTGAAGGTCGCGACCCCGCGCGACGCCGCGCAGGAGGCCGACATCGTCATGATGCTCGTCCCTGACGAGCTGGCCGCGCACATCTACTACTCCGAGATACACGAGTCCATGACCGCGGGCAAGGTGCTCGCCTGGGCGCACGGCTTCAACGTGCACTTCGGCCAGGTCGAGGCGCCCGAGGGCGTCGACGTCATCATGATCGCCCCGAAGGGCCCGGGCCACATGGTCCGCCGCGTCTACACCGAGGGCTCCGGCGTACCGTGCCTCATCGCCGTGCACCAGGACGCCTCGGGCAAGGCGCGCGAGACCGCGCTCGCGTGGGCGCTCGGCATCGGCGGCGCGCGCTCCGGCGTCATCGAGACGACCTTCGCCGAGGAGACTGAGACGGACCTGTTCGGCGAGCAGGTCGTGCTCTGCGGCGGAACGACGCATCTGGTGCGCGCGGCGTTCGAGACGCTGGTCGAGGCCGGCTACCAGCCCGAGATCGCGTACTTCGAGTGCATGCACGAGCTCAAGCTCATCGTCGACCTCATGTACGAGGGCGGCATGGCCAAGATGCACGACTCGATCAGCAACACCGCCGAGTTCGGCGACTACGAGACCGGCCCGCGCATCGTCACCGACGAGACGCGCGCGGAGATGGCCGAGGTGCTGTGGGAGATCCAGAACGGCGAGTTCGCCAAGAAGTGGATCCTCGAGACCAAGGCAGGTTCGCCGCACTTCAAGGCGATGCGCCGCATCCACTCCGAGCACCTCATCGAGGAGGTCGGCTCCGAGTTGCGCGAGATGTTCAGCTGGCTCCGGACGAAGGCCTAGGCCTTCGCCGGGCCAGCTCGGCGGCATCGAGCGGGCGTGACGCCGCTCATACCGCCGGCCTGCGTCATCGACCGTCCCACCACCGAGGGGAGAACGAACACGATGAAGAAGAAGTACCTGATGACCCCGGGCCCGACCCCGGTCCCGGCCGAGGTCCTGCTCACGCAGGCCGCGCCGATCATCCATCACCGCACGCCGGACTTCTCGGCGGCCTTCAAGCAGTCCATCGAGGGCCTGCAGTACGTCTTCGAGACCACCGGCGACGTCCTGCTGTTCGCCTGCTCGGGCACGGGCGTCATGGAGTCGGCCATCGTGAACTGCTTCTGCGCCGGCGACAAGGTCATCGTCACGCGCAACGGCAAGTTCGGCGACCGCATGAAGGGCATCTCCGAGGCGTACGGCCTCGAGGTCATCGACCTGCAGTACGAGTGGACCGAGGTCGTCAAGCCCGACGACGTCGCCGAGGCGCTGCGGCAGTACCCCGACGCGCGCGGCGTCATCGTCACGCAGTCAGAGACCTCCTCGGGCGTGCTGAACGACGTCAAGGCGATCGGCGAGATCGTGGCAGGCTACGACGACTGCGTGCTCATCGTCGACTCGATCACCGGCATCGGCGCGGTCGACTGCAAGACCGACGAGTGGCACCTCGACGTGGTCATGACCGGCTCGCAGAAGGGGCTCATGCTCCCGCCGGGCCTGGCCGCGTGCACCGTGTCGGAGAAGGCGTGGAAGGCGTACGAGCGCTCGACGCTGCCGAAGTACTACTTCGACTGGATGAAGTACAAGAAGAACATCGAGAAGGACACGACCCCGTTCACGCCGGCCGTGTCGCTCGTGCTCGGCTTGAACGTCGCGCTCGGCATGATCCGCGAGGAGGGGCTCGAGAACACCATCAAGCGCCACTCGATGCTCGCCGAGGCGACCCGGCAGGGATGCGAGGCACTCGGCCTGAAGTTGTTCGCGCCGCCGGAGGGCCGTGGCTCGGCCGTCACGCCGGTGTGGGTGCCCGAAGGCATCGACGGCAAGCAGATCGTCAAGATCATGAAGACGAAGTACGGAGTGACCATCGCGGGCGGCCAGGACGCGTTCGAGGGCCGCATCTTCCGCGTGGGGCACCTCGGCTACTTCGGCGAGTTCGACATCATCACCACCCTGGCAGCGCTCGAGATGACGCTGGCCGAGCTCGGCTACGAGTTCGAGCGCGGCGCGGGCATCAAGGCCGCCGAGGGCGTCTTCATGGAGATGGGCGCGTAGGTGCCGAAGCCGGCGACACCCGCCGCTGCGTGGCTGTTCGCCGGCCCGGCGCTCGCCGCGTGTCTCGCGTACCTCGCGGCGAGCTGGATGCTCGCGTTGCCGGGCGCGGGCGTGCTGGCGTCGCCCCCGTGGTTCCACGCGGACGGCGTGGGCGCCGCGCTGCTGCTCGCCCTGGCTCCCGCCGCACTTGCGTGGGTGCCGGGGGTGCGGGTGGCACGCCCGCTCGCTCAAGGGACCAACCCGGGACCGGCGGCCTCACCGCCCGTTCCGGTCGACAGCGTGGCCGCAGGCGCGGCCGGGTAGCGGAACAGGAGCGTGGACATGTACCGGGTACTGGTCGCTGAGAAGATCGCCGCGAGCGGCATCGACCTGCTCAAGGAGGAGTTCGAGGTCGAGGTCAAGACGGACCTGACGCCCGAGCAGCTGGTTGCCGAGATCCCCGGCTACCACGGTCTCATCGTCCGGTCGGCCACGCGCGCGACGCGCGAGGTCATCGAGGCCGGCACCGACCTGAAGATCATCGGGCGCGCCGGTGTGGGCATCGACAACGTAGACGTCACGGCCGCCACCGAGCGCGGCATCATCGTGTGCAACGCGCCGACGTCCAACATCGTGTCGGCCGCCGAGCACACCGTCGCGCTCATGCTCTCGATGGCGCGCAACATCCCGCAGGCCAACGCCTCGATGAAGGAAGGCAAGTGGGAGCGCAGCAAGTTCACCGGCACCGAGCTGTACGAGAAGACGCTCGCCATCTTCGGCCTCGGGCGCATCGGCTCGCTCGTGGCCGAGCGCGTCCGGCCGTTCGGCGTCCGCATGATCGGTTTCGACCCCTACACCAGCCCTGAGAAGGCGCAGGCCATGGGCGTCGAACTCATCGATGACATCGACGAGATCCTGGCCCAAGCCGACTTCATCACGGTCCACCTTCCCAAGACGAAGGAGACCATCGGGATGTTCGGCCCCGACCAGTTCGCGAAGATGAAGGACGGCGTGCGCCTCATCAACACAGCCCGCGGCGGCATCTACCAGACCGAGGCGCTCGCAGAGGCGCTGCGCAGCGGCAAGGTCAAGGGCGCGGCCGTGGACGTGTACGAGGTCGAGCCGTGCACCGACTCGCCGCTGATCGAGTTCGGCAACGCCATCCTGACCCCGCACCTCGGCGCGTCCACTGCCGAGGCCCAGGACCGCGCCGGAGAGCAGATCGCCGAGTACGTGGGCGCCGGCCTGCGCGGCGAGATGGTCCCGACCGCGGTCAACATCGCGCCGGTGCCGCCGGAAGTCTACGAGAAGGTCGGCCCGTTCATCGGACTCTCCGAGTCGCTGGGCAGGATCCTCGCGCAGACCGCCAAGACCGGGATCGAGTCGATGGAGATCATGTGCATCGGCACCCTGGCCGAGACGGACACGCGCATCCTCAAGACGGCGGTGCTCAAGGGCCTGCTGTCGGTGATCGGTGCCGAGTCGGTCAATTTCGTCAACGCCGACTACTACGCCGAGCAGCGCGGGATCAAGGTCGTCGAGTCGAAGCGAGCCGAGACGCACGACTACGTCGCGATGGTTCTGGTCAAGACCGAGACCCCCGAAGGCGACCTCGAGATCGGCGCGACGCTGATCGGCAAGAAGAACGAGCCCTTGCTGGTCTCGCTGTACGGCTTCGATCTCGACATGCAGCCGAGTGGGCACATGTCCTTCTTCCTCTACGAGGATCGGCCGGGGATGATCGGCAAGGTCGGGACGATCCTCGGCAAGAACGCCGTCAACATCGCCGCCATGCAGGTGGGACGCAAGAAGATGGGTGGCAGCGCCCTGATGGGCATCAACGTCGACACGCCCGTTCCCGATGACGTGCTCCAGCAGATCGTCGCCGAGGCTGGCATCGAGAAGGCCTGGAGCGTCGAGCTCTAGGCGGATGGGCGGCGTGTCGCCAGAGGGCGCAGTCGAGGGGGCCGGCCGGTCCGGCTTCCTCGCGCGCCCCGGCGCGCGCGACGCCGTCGCGTTCGCGCTCGCGCTGCTGACGTACGTGGCCGTCGGCGGTGGGCTGATCGACCCCGACTACGCGCCGGCGACGGTGACGGGGATCGCGCTCGGCGTCGTCGCCGGGCTGGCGGCGGGGTCGGTGCCGTGGGCGGC
>VAUM01000033.1 GCA_005774595.1 Actinomycetota bacterium | reverse complement strand
CACGAAGACCGCGTCGGGCCTCTGGAAGCTCGTGAGGCGCCTCTCGAGGTGCTCGACGATGGCCGCCCGGTCGGCTCCGGCGCCCGCGGCGAAGGCGACCGGGCGCCTGCCCCAGTCGGGGTCCTCCACGCCGATGACGGCGGCGCTCTCGACGCCGCCGACCGCGAGGATCTCGCGCTCGATCTCGGCCGGGTAGACGTTCTCGCCCCCAGAGATGAACACGTCGCACGTCCGCTCGGAGACGAACAGGCCGCCGTCGACGATGCGGCCTTCGTCGCCGGTCAGGAACCACGCGCCGTCGGAGCGCGCGGGCGAGGCGGGCTCCCCGCGGCGCGGCTCGTATCCCGAGAACACCGAGGGCCCCGACACCGCGATCTCGCCACAGCCGTCCTCGGCCGGCCCGACGATCCGCACTTCGCACCCGGGCAGGGGCCGCAGCCCCTCGGCGTACCGCCCCGGCGCGGAGACCGCGACTGCGCCGCACGTCTCCGTCATCCCGTAGCTCGCCCACACGTTGGCCGCCGCCGCGTCTTCGAGGGTCCGCTCGTTCACCGGGCCGCCCCCGAGCAGCACGGCCTCGTAGCGCGCCAGCATGTCGCGATCGCACGCAATCAGCTCGCGCAGCGTCCTGTCGACCACCGAGACGTGGGTCGCCTCGCCGCTCGCTACGTCAGCGAGCACCGCTGCCGCGTCGAACCGGTCGTAGAGGATGAACGGGGAGCCGTTGACCAGGGAGCGGATCATGACTTGCAGGCCGCCGACGTGGAACATCGGCAAGGTGAGCTGCCAGCACCCCGACTCGGGCGTCATGAGCACCTCGGCCGATGCGCGCGCCGCCGCCTCGAGCGCGCCGTACGTCAGCCGCGCGGCCTTGGGCAGCCCCGTCGTGCCGGAGGTGAACATCCGCACGAAGACGTCATCGCTGGCGGGATCCGGCGGCTCGAAGCCCACGGGCGCCTCGGAGCGCAGCGTCGCGAGGAACTCCTCGTCCACGGTCGCGGAGACCTCGAAGCCGTCGAGCAGCTCGGCCTTCTTCGGCGCGGTGAGCCGCGTGTTGAGCAGGAAGAACGAGATGCCGAGCATGGGGCCGGCGAGCAGGGCGAACACCAGGTCAGGCCCGTTCGGCAGATCGATCGCGAGCCGCTCGCCGGGCTGGATGCCGCGTCCGTGCAGCCGCTGCGCGAGGTCGAGCGCGCGGTCCTGAGCCTCGGCGTACGAGTAGGTCCGCCCGCCGTGACGGAAGAACGTGCGGTCACCGCCCCGCGTCGCGCTGTCCGCCAGCAGGTCGCGCAACATCGGCGCTCTACGGGAACTTCGGGAACTTGGAGAAGTCCGGGTCGCGCTTCTCCTTGAACGCGTCGCGTCCCTCCTTGGCCTCGTCGGTCGTGTAGTACAGCAGCGTGGCGTCACCGGCGAGCTGCTGGATGCCGGCGAGCCCGTCGGTGTCGGCGTTGAACGCCGCCTTGAGGAAGCGCAGGGCGGTGGGCGACATCGCAAGCATCTCCTGGCACCAGCGGACGGTCTCGGCCTCGAGCTCGTCGAACGGCACGACGGCGTTGACCAGCCCCATGTCGAGCGCCTCGGCCGCGGTGTACTGGCGGCACAGGAACCAGATCTCCTTGGCCTTCTTGTGGCCGACGATGCGTGCGAGGTAACCCGCGCCGTAGCCGGCGTCGAAGCTGCCCACGCGCGGACCCGTCTGGCCGAACTTCGCCGTCTCGGCGGCGATCGACAGGTCGCAGACCACGTGAAGCACGTGCCCGCCGCCGATCGCATAGCCGTTGACCATCGCGACGACCGGCTTGGGGACGATGCGGATGAGCCGCTGGAGGTCCAGCACGTTCAGGCGCGGGATGTTGTCGGCGCCGACGTAGCCGCCGTCGCCGCGCACCTTCTGGTCACCCCCGGAACAGAAGGCCTCCTTCTCGGGGCCCTGCCCGTGGTTGGCGCCCGTGAGCACGATGACGCCGATGCCGTCGTCCTCGCGCGCGACCGTGAAGGCGTCGTAGAGCTCCATGACCGTGAGCGGTGTGAACGCATTGCGGCGCTCGGGCCGGTCGATCGTGATCCGGGCGATGCCTTGATGCGTGTGGTAGAGGATCTCCTCGTACGACTTGCCTTCGATCCACTCGACGGCACTCATCGTGGTTCCCGTCCCTTCGCGAGCACCTCTGACAGGGTGCGGGCGTACTGACTCGGCGCTTCCAGATGGACATTATGGCCCGCCGCGAACCGTCTGACATCCAGACCCCACTCCGCTTCCGCCGCCGAGGCGAGCGCCGCGTACCGCTCGTCCCGCGTGCCGGTCAGGTACGTGAGCGGCATCGGCAGGCGGGACGCCGCGTCCCACAGGTCCGGCATCGCGCCCTGGCCCGCGCCGAGCGTCGCGAGCGCGAGCGCGCGCACGTCGTTGTCGCGCCGCATCGCGGCCTCGGCCTCGCGCATGGCGTCCGGCAGATCGCCCTGCGAGGCGAGCGCGGGCATCTGTGCCCACCAGCCCGCGAACTCCTCGGGCGTCGAGGAGCGGAGCCGCTCGGCGAGCGCGCGGTCCCGCTCGGCCATCGCGGCGCGCTCCTCGGGCGTGCGCGGCCCGAACGACGCGCTCTCGAGCACGAGCGTGCGCAGCGAGCCGGGGTATCGTACGGCGTACGCGAGCGCGATGCGGCCGCCCATCGAGTAGCCGACCAGGTGAATGCGCCCGAGGTCCGCACTCACCCTGAGCGTCTCGATCACCTCGACCACGTGCTCCAGGGCGTACGGTCCTGCGCCGCCGGGCTTCGCGCTCCGTCCGTGGCCGATCAGGTCGAGGAGCACGGGGTGCAGGCGCTCGCCGTCCGGCATGCCGGGCAGTTCCGCGATCACCGGCAGCCACGTCGCCGAGCTCTGCGAGAAGCCGTGGAGGAACAGGACCGCCTCGCCGTTCGGATCGCCGTGGTGCTCGACGTGATAGCGGTCGCCCAGAAGCTCGATGCTCATCGCCCGGCCACCGATCTAGAGGTAGCGCGCGTAGTGCTCTTTGAGGTCCGAGATGCGCGAGACGACCTCGATGACTTCGATGCCGGGCCGGGACTGAGCCGCCGCGTACGCCTCGGCGAACGACGCCGGGTCTTCGGCACGGACGTACCCGACGCCGAATCCCTCGGCGACGCGGGCGAAGTCGACGTCGTGGGGCGTGAGGAACAGGCGCTCGAAACAGGACTCCTCGGAGCGCTGGGGAAGCATCTCGAAGATGCCGCCGCCGTTGTTGTTGACCAGCACGACGGTCAGGTTCGTGTCGAGGCTGCGGGCAAGGTGCAGCGCGTTGATGTCGTGGAGGAAGGCCAGGTCGCCGGTGAGCAGCGTCGATGACTCGAAGAGCCGTGCGGCGCCGAGTGCCGAGGACAGCGTGCCGTCGATGCCGTTGATCCCCCGGTTGCACATGACGCGGATCGCCTTGTCGCGCTTCAGGTAGAAGGTGTCGAGGTACCGGATGGCCATGCTGTTCGCGGCGAACAGCAGCGAGCCCTCACGGATCCCGTCGATCAGGTGCAGGACCCAGCCGCCCTCGCACGCGGCGTCTTCGCCCGCGGCCTCGATCCTCGCGCGCTCGCGTTCGTTCAGCTGCACCCAGCGGTCGAGGTCGGCGGACCCGATCTCGTTGCGCAGGCCGGCCGAGGACAGCACGAAGTCCGCGGCGCTCGAGCGCACGAACAGGTCGGTGAGGTGGTTGAAGTCGCGGGTCTCGACCTCGTCGACGACGATCGTCAGAGGCCGCAGTGCCCCGATCCGCGTGAAGCACGCCTTCGACACCGGGTACTGCCCGAACCTGAGCACCACCTCGACGGCGGGGTGGTCGTCGCGGCGCAGGATGTTGTCGTAGTTGTCGATGACATGCGGGTCGTCGTACCGGCGCAGGTTCGACAGCGGATCGGCGAGCACCGGGAAGCCGAGCCGCCGCGCCAGGTCGAGGATCTCGGCGGGGTACTCGCCCTCGCCGCAGAGGATCACGCCGCTTCGATCGGCCATCGCGGCGTTGAGACGGTCGGCCACGTCCGAGTCGATCACCCTGCGCGGCCGCAGGATCGCGGGCGGCTCGCTCGCCCTGCCTGCCGAGAACAGGTCCGGCACTTCGAGGTCCGGCAGCAACGGCTCGGCGAAGGGGAAGTTCAGGTGCGCCACGCCCATCGGCGTGCCGGTCGCCCGGATGACGCTCTCCCTGGCCATCTGCCGCGCGAACGCCACCTTGCCCTCGGACCCGTCGGGCAGCGGCATCTCGTGGAAGAACACCGGCATGTCGCCGTAGAGCTTGAACTGGTCCATGGTCTGCGCGGCGCCGAGGTTACGCAGCTCGTGGGGGCGGTCCGCGGTGAGCACGATGAGCGGCACGCGCGCCGCCGCCGCCTCGCAGATCGCCGGGTAGTAGTTCGCCGCGGCGGTGCCCGAGGTGCACACGAGGCACACCGGCCGCCGCGCCGCCTTCGCCATCCCGAGCGCGAAGAACGCCGCGCCTCGCTCGTCGATGTCGACGGTGAGGCGGAAGTCGCTCACGTCGAACACGATCGCCAGCGGTGTCGAACGCGATCCCGGCGACACGACCACATCCTCCACGCCGAGGCGCAGCAGCTCGTCGACGAACGCGCCGAGGAACACGCTCCACGGAGCACCGGTCATCCGTCCGTCCTTCCTGACGGGGTACTGCGGAACGCCGAGAGGATCGTCTTGAGCTTCACGGCGGTCTCATCGTACTCCGCGGCCGGGTCGCTTCCCTCCACGATGCCGCAGCCGGCGTAGACGTACCCGTGGTCCCGAGTGAACACGCCCGACCGGATCGCGACCGAGAACTCGCCGTCGCCGTCGAGGTCGACGTACCCGAACGTCCCGCCGTACAGCCCGCGGTTGAAGCCCTCGAGCTCGCGGATGGCGGCTCTCGCCGCGTCCACGGGACTGCCTGCGAGCGCCGGCGTCGGGTGGAGGCGGTCCCGAAGGTCGATCAGCGACACGCCTCTGGGCACCTTCGCGGTCACCGGCGTGTACAGGTGCTGCAGGTGCTTGAGCGTGAGCACGCTGGGCCCCTCGGGCATGCGCACCTTCGAGCACATCTCGTCCAGGCACCCGCGCAGGTGGTCGGCGACGTACGCGTGCTCCCGGAGGTTCTTCTCATCGCCGAGGAGGAACACGGCCCCGCGCACGCGCTCCTCCTCCGATTCACCCACCGCGGTGGTCCCCGCCAGGCACATGGTCGTGATCTCCCGACCCTGCTTGCGGACGAGCAGCTCGGGAGTGGCGCCGAGGAAGAACACGCCGTCGACCTCGTGCAGCAGCAGCGTCCCGTGCACGCCCGCGGCCCGGAGGTTCGCGACCATCTCGCGAGACGAGAACGACTCGCGGGTCTCGACGCGCAACTCGCGCGCGAGGACAACCTTGTCCAGCGCGCCCGACCGGATTCGGCGCAGGGCCTCATCGACGAGGCGGAACCACGCGTCCCGGTCGTCCGCGATCACCGTGTGGTCGATGTCGCGGGTCGGTTGCCCGCACGCCTCGGGAACGCTCGCGAGCAGCTCCGGGATGCTCGCGGCAACCGGCGTCACGCCGTTGATCTGGACGAACGTCTTGCCGCCGCCCTCGATGACGACGACCTCGGGAAGCACGTACTCGGCTCCCCCGAGCGCCGCGAACAGCGGGTTCGCGGGACGGGCATCGTCGGGGTCGAACACGCCCACCGAGAACAGGGCCGGGCTCCTGCGCACCTTGCCCTCGCGGACGGGCGTCAGGCTCGCCACGGGCGCATCGATCGGCACGCGCCCGAGGCCCATCACCTTGATGCGGTCGTCCCGCTCGACGTAGAGGAACTTCTCGGAGTACCGCGCCTCGAGCCCGAAGTAGAGGTCGAACGCGGTGCGGCCGACCGTCTCCGTCCGGCTGAAGATGCTCGGCATGCCCCGGTCCGGCTCCCTCTCGTCTCGCGACAGACGGGAGCGCTCGCCCGTCCGGGGAGCATTATCGCAAAACCATGGGCACGCCGGCCGTTCTCGCGTCGGCGCCGCCGACACCCCGGCGCGAGACGGGACGCGCTACCCGCGCGCGAGCACGCCCGCGATCAGGTAGCCGAGCGCCAGCAGCATGTTGGTCGCGAGCACCGCTGCCACGTTGGCCCCCAGCGCCGGGAAGAGTTCCTCGAACTTGTCGTAGTGGGCCAGTGCGCCGCGAACGGCCACAGCCGCAGGGACTATGCCGCCGAGGCCCAGCAACGACCACGGCGTCAGCGCACCCGCCGCGACGCCGCCCACGATCCCCGCGAACGCCGCGGCCTCGACCACCGCGTACAGGCGGCTCGCCCGGCGGGGGCCCAGCAGGATCACGAGGTGCCGGCGCTTGCCGACCTTGTCGGCCGCCCAGTCGGGGAACTCGTTGAGGTACAGCAGGTTGAGGGTCAGCAGCAGGGCCGGCACACTCGACCACCACGCGGCCGCGTCCAGGCGCAGCGTGTGCGCGTAGTACACGCCCAGCACGGGCAGCATCCCGAGCCCCAGCCCGGCGAGCAGCTCGCCCAGCCCGATCTTCAGCGCCACCGGCGTGTAGAGCACGATCACGAGCACGCCCGTGGCGCCAATCGCCAGCAGCGGCCATCCGCCGCCCGCACGCTCACGGAACAGGTCGGCCACGAGGAGAAGCCCCATCGTCGAGCCGACCGCGAGCGCGATGAGCCCCGCGGCCAGCGCTTCAGCGGCGGACAGGTTGCCGGCCGTGAGCTGGCCGCTGCCACCCGAGAACGGGGTGCGCCGGACCACCCTGTCGATGCCGGTCTTGCTGTAGTCGTGCCAGTCGTTGAGCAGGTTGACGCTTCCGTGCAGCATGACGAGCCCCACGAGGGCCAGCGCGAAGCGGGACCACTCGAACGAACCTCGCCAGAACGCGAGTGTGGAGCCGTGCAGGACGAGCACCGCAGCGACCGTGAGGAACCACGGTCGTGAACCGAGCAGCCAGCGCTTGACGTCCAACCCGATCCCGCGCCTCAGTACACCTTCGGCACGAACGTCTGCGACTCGATCGGCACGCGCATGTAGCCCTTGCTCGCCGGCGTGCGGGGCGGCAGTTTGAACGGCGCGGTGAGCACGTCCTCGTAGGGGATGAGCGACAGCAGGTGCGCGATGGTGTTCAGCCGCGCGCGCTTCTTGTCGTCGCCGTCGACGACCCACCAGGTCGACTCCTTGGTGTCCGTGTACTTGAACATCTCGTCCTTGGCGCGCGAGAAGTCCTCCCAGCGGTCCCGGCCCTCCAGATCGGTGGGCGAGAACTTCCAGCACTTCAGCGGGTTGTCGATGCGCTCCTGGAACCTGCGGTCCTGCTCCTCGTCGGAGATCGAGAACCAGTACTTCACGAGGATGATCCCGGAGCGCTGCAGCATGCGCTCGAACTCGGGGCAGTCGCGGAAGAACTCCTCGACCTGCGTCTCGGTGCACCACTCCATCACGCGCTCGACGACGGCGCGGTTGTACCAGGAGCGGTCGAACAGCACGATCTCGCCGGCGGCGGGCAGGTGCGGCACGTAGCGCTGGAAGTACCACTGGGTCTCTTCGCGGTCGGTGGGGACCGGCAGCGCGACGACGCGGCAGACGCGCGGGTTGAGCGCCTCGGTGACGCGCTTGATGGCGCCGCCCTTGCCGGCCGCGTCGCGGCCTTCGAAGATCACGCAGACCTTCAGGCCCTTGGCCTTGACCCACTCCTGCAGCTTGACGAGCTCGATCTGCAGCTTCTCGAGTTCAGCCTCGTAGAAGTCGCGGTCGAGCTTGCCCGACCTGCCGGTCGGGGACTCGGCTGCCCCGGCCGCCGCCGGCGCCTCGCCGCGGTCCTTCTTGCGCTTGTCGTCCTTGCCCATGTCGCTGCTCCCCGTGCCAGGAGTGGCCTGAAGGCGTGCGCCGCTATGGTAGCCCACGCGCGGTCACGCGGCGCGCGCTCACCGGGAGACGTTGAGGAAGGTGATGACGCCTGCGCCGATCCCCGCGAGGATGGCGGCGACGTTCAGCGGCACGTAGAACGCGTCCGCGCCGTGCAGTCCGGGGCCGCCGGCGAGCGTGCCGATGCGTGCCCACGCGCCGCGGGCGCCGCCGATGATCGCCGGCACCACAGCGAGTCCCATCACGAGGAAGATCGGGCCGTCGATCCAGAAGACGAGCGCGTTCTCGCCGGGGTGGCGCAGTGCGGCTTCGAGCATCACGCCGCCGAGGCCGCCGAAGACGCCGAGCCAGAAGAGCAGCACGACGCCGAAGCCCTCCGCGACGCGGGCCGCTGCGAGGTTCGCGAAGACCATGATCATCGCCAGCACGATCGAGACCGGCACGATCCAGATCCACGGAGGCGCCTGGCCCCCCTCGGGCATCGTGATGATGAGCGTGCGGACGGCGAGGACGAGCGAGGTCGTGAACAGCGCGACGACGAGCGCCGACCCAGCCGCGAGGAGCGCCGCGACTTGGCGCTTCACGACGCTGACCGCTTCGCCGGGCATCTGCGGGTCCGCCATGCGAACACCCCCCGCGGCGTATGTGCCCGACGGGAGCCTCGGCGCCTCCGCAGGTCAGCGGGGCAGCGACACCTTGAGCAGGCAGCGCGTCGACCCCGGGCAGGCCTGCCGGTCGAGGAACTCGAGCGTCAGCCCCGCGCCCTCGAAGGTGCCGTAGTCGAATGCCGAGGCGATCTCGCACATGCGGTCGACCTCGCCGGGGGCGAGCCCGTCCGCGCGCCACGCGTCTACGAGTGGGCACGCCGTCATGCGGAGCACGACCGCGCCCTCCTCGCGTGACTCGACGCCGGGCTCGAACAGCTCGCCGCCGCAGGCGGACGAGTCCACGAACACGCGGGCGACCTCGTCGAGGTCCGCGGCCGCCGCGGCGGCGCGGTACGCCTCGGCGACCTCCTCGCCGCGCCGGCGGATGGCGCGCGACATGACGGCCGCGGCGCGCTCGGCCCCGAGCTCGGCGGCGAGTTCCTCGTAGATGTGGCGGTAGATGCGGGCGCGGTTCTCGTACGCGGCGCGCGTCTCGCCTCGCGCCTGCGCGAGCGCGTCGAGCGTGCTCTCATCCATCAGCGGCCTTCCCGGGAGGGGTTCTCGCCTGCGAAGCCCGCCGCTGCCGCGGAGGTCAGCGCTTCGAGTCGGGCGACGCGTGCGGCGAGCGAACCGAGCGCGGTCTCGTCGTGCGTCGGCCCGGATGTTGCCGGCGCGGGCCCGGACGCCGTCGCCTCGCGGGAGCGAGCGAACTTCGCGTAGCCGAGTGCGATGGTCACGACCAGAGCGAACGCGATGACGAGGAACCGGGTCCAGTCATTCTCGCCGAAGATCGACCATCCGGTGCCATACAGCATCGTGAACACGCCGCCGAGCAGGAGGCCGTTGCTCACGATGCGCAGCTGGTGTGACCGGATGAGCGACACCGCCATCGACAGCGTTGCGGATGCTACCAACGCGATGGAGATGGTCGAGCCGTCGAATCGGGCGGACGGGAGCGCCGTGTTGACCCCCACGCCGGTGAACGCGAGCACCATCAGGCCGAGGAAGAACGAGAAGATGGTCTCGAGTGCGTCACGCTGCGGCTCTCGTGGTGCCACCACTCAGTCCTCGGGCTTCGGCTCGTCGGCGCCGAGCGCCGCTGCTGCTGCGGCCGCGCGAGCCTCGAGCCTGGCGACGCGCGCTGCGAGCGATCCGAGCGCGGCGTCGTCGAGTGCGACCCCGGGGCTGCCCGCGACGGCCACCGCGGCCGCCTCGGCGCTCGCCGCGCGCGAGCGGACGAACTTCGCGTAGCCGAGACCCACGGTGACGACGAGCGCGAACGCGATGACGCCGAACCTGATCCAGTCGTCGCCGGAGAAGATCGACCAGCCGGTGCCGTACAGCATCGTGAACAGGCCGCCGAGCAGCAGCCCGTTGCTGATGAGCCGCAGCTTCTCGGACTGCACGAGCGATATCCCCATGACGATGGTGGCGAAGATGATCAGCGTGATGCTGGTCTTGCGCGTCCAGTCCTCGCGCAGCTCCTCCTGCCGCTTGTTCTGCGCCTCCATCTCGGCCTGTGACTTCATCTCCGCGACCCTGATCTGCGCGTTGAGCTCGTCGATGCGCGCCTGCTCCGCGACGGTGATCGTGCCGTCCTCGGACGCGGCTTTCTCGGCGTTGCTCAACTTCTCGTAGAGCCCTTGGGTCTTCGCGTCCTGCGGGTAGGAGTAGTCCTGCATCGGATCGGGCAGCGCCGTGTTGACGCCCACGCCGATGAACGCGAGCACCATCAAGCCGAGGAAGAACGAGAAGATGGTGGCGAGCATGTTGCGCTGGCGGTCGTAGGCGGTCATGGCCCCTCCCTGGCGTCGGCTGCGCCTGTGATTGTCGCGCGGAGCGGCGCGCGGCGCTACCCGTGCGGGCTCGTGTGGGCGTGGCGTGGTCGTGCGGCACGCGGGGTTGCCTGCGGGCACGGTCAATGGGATAAACCATCTTCGACGACCCGCGGCGCGTTCCCGCCGCTTCGCGCGTGCTGCTCGCAACACGGGAGGGTTTCATGTACGAGGGCATCAGCTTCGGCGGCTGGACCGTCGTCGGACCGTATCCGGCCGGCGGGCCGAGCGCTCACATCGCCGCGAACGCCGCGGGCGACGAGGCCATGCTGCGCGTCACCGAGCTGGCCGACGCGTCGATGGGCGACGCGCTGACGCGCGCTGCCGAGGCGTGCGGCGCCGTGACGCACCCGAACGTGGCGAAGGTGCTGGCGTGGGGTGTGGTGGAGCACCGCCCTGCCCAGCCCGTGGCCGAGGTGCCGGTGCAGCCGGTCGTGCCGGAGTCCGTGGACGCGCCCGTGATCGAGACGGCCCCGGCGTGGGCAGCCGAGCCGGAGCCGCCCGCGGGGCCCGAGCCCGAGTCCGAGCCGCCGGCGCCCCCCGCGCCCCCCATCGCGTACGCGGTCCAGGAG
>VAUM01000032.1 GCA_005774595.1 Actinomycetota bacterium | reverse complement strand
CTTCGCGAGGGCAGCTCGAGGGCGTCGTGCGCGGGGCGACCGGGGACGACTGTGTCTTCCTCTACACCCTCGCCGACACGCGCCTGCGCGACGTGATGCACCGGGTGACGCTCGAGAAGGACATCATGGCGATCGACATCATGGGGCCGGTCGTGGGCGCGCTCGCGGGCGCCATCCACCGCGACCCGGCGTGGAAGGCCGGCGCGGTGCGCACGACGGGCGCCGAGTACTTCGAGCGGGTCGACGCGCTCGATTTCGCCGTCCAGCACGACGACGGGCGCAACGCCGAGGAGCTCGACCAGGCCGACATCGTGCTCATCGGCGTGTCGCGCTCGAGCAAGACGCCGCTGTCGATGTACCTCGCGTTCAAGGGCTACAAGGTCGCCAACGTCCCGCTCGTGCCGGGCGTCGAGCCGCCGCCTGAGCTGTTCGCGGTCGACCGCAGCCGGCTGTTCGGGCTGGTGATCGACGCGGGTACGCTCTCGGAGATCCGTCGCCAGCGCATCGGCGACCTCGGGCCGTACTCGGGCGGGTACGCGGATATCGGCCACGTCGAGGACGAACTCGCCGACAGCCGGGCGCTCATGCGGCGTCTCGGCTGTTTCGTGGTCAACACCGGCAGCCGCGCGATCGAGGAGACTGCGCAGGAGATCCTGCGGCACTTCGAGTGTGCTTTGCCGCGGCAGGGCGCCGCGCAGGTCGAGCAGGTGCCCGAGACGTTCCACGCCCGCCGGGCCCCACGCAGGCGCCTGCCGCGGCCGGGGGACTGACCGCCCGGCCTCGCGGGCGGGAATGTACGAGCGGTACGGACACGCGCGAACCCCAAGGCACGCGCGACGATGGAAGGGGAGTCGAGCGATGGGATTCCTGGAGGACGTGGGCAAGGGCCTGAGCGATCTCGGCCAACAGGCAGGGGATGCGCTCAAGACCGGCAGCAAGCAGCTCGACCTCACGACGCTGCAGTCGCAGATCAAAGACGCGTACGCGTCACTCGGCCAGGCGGTGTACGTGAAGCGCGCGAACGGCGCCGTCACGCTCGACGCCGAGACCGAGGCCTACGCCGCGGCCGTCGACGAGCTGCGCACTCGCGAGGCGGCGCTCAAGGCCGAGATCGAGGCGGAGAAGTCGGCGCCGCCGACATCGGCCTGACCGTCGGTCTGCGCCGTGTGGCGCATCACCGTGAGGGGAGAGCCCGTGCGGATCCGGATCGGACCGACGATCGTGGTGTGCCTTGCGTCCGCGGTGGTCGCACTCGTTGCAGTCTCAGGCTGCGCACGGCTGGGAGGGGACGGAGTCACCTTGGTGGCTTCGGCCCGTCCGAAGAAGGCCGATGCCGGGACGCCGCGCAGCGAGCGGCTCGTTGCGGCCATCAACGACTTCGGTGTCGACCTGCTGATGGCCACCTCGGACGGCGCGGGTGAGAACGTGGTCGTATCGCCGGCTTCGGTGCATGCTGCTCTGTCGATGACGGCGAACGGCGCTGCCGGTGAGACCGCCGCGGAGATGCATCGCGTCCTGCGGATCGAGTCGATGGGCACGACTGCGTCGAATGCGGACTGGGCCTCGCTCCTCGCGCAACTCGACAGTCGAAGCTCCAAGCAGGTCCTCGAGGTCGCGAACGGGCTCTGGGCGCGGGATGGGGTGGAGTTCAAGGAGCCGTTCCTCGCTGCGGACCGGGATTTCTTCGGCGCGCAAGTGACGACGCTCGACTTCGAGAAGGACGACGTCAAGGGCGAGATCAATCGGTGGGTCAAGAAGGAGACGCACGGGATGATCGGCCGGGTCGTCGAAGAGGTTCCGGCGGAGTCGATCCTCTACCTGGTGAACGCCGTCTACTTCCTCGGAGAGTGGGTCGAGCCGTTCGAGAGCGAGTCCACCTATGATGCGCCGTTCACCCGCGCCGACGGTTCGCAGGTGGACGCCGCGATGATGCACTCGACGCGGTGGATGCCCTACGCCAGGACCGATGTGCTGCAGGCGACGAAGCTGCCGTACCAAGGGGACGATTCCGCGTACTACATCCTGCTACCCGATGAAGGTGTGCAGTTCGGCGATGCGGCCGCGAGTCTCCAAGGCACCGGCTTCTCGGAGCTGCGGAGAACTCTCATGTCGCAGGACGGGACCGAGGTCGCGCTCGGGTTGCCGAAGTTGGACACCGAGTGTCTGACCGAGCTGGCGGAGCCGCTGAGCGCGCTGGGGATGCCGCATGCGTTCGACGACGCCGAAGCCGACTTCACGGGGATGGCGGACCTCGACGTGCCGATCTACATCGGGAGCGTTCTCCACAAGACGAAGGTCAAGGTGGACGAGAAGGGCACCGAGGCGGCTGCCGTCACGGTCTCGGCGATGATGACCGGATCGGCCGCGCCCGGCAACGAGCCGATCCAGTTCGTCTGCGACCGGCCGTACCTGTTCGCGATCGTTGACGAAGGCAGCGGGGCGATGCTGTTCCTCGGCGCGGTCAACGACCCGACGAAGTAGGAGGGCCGCCCCGCGGTACGGCCCGCCCTCGCCACGCTGACCGCACCGCCGCCGTTCCGCTACCATAGCGCGTGCATCTGTCGCGCGAGACAACGCAAGGGGAGTCCAGTGGGAGACGTTCAGCGCGTGTACGGGTTCGGCGCGGGCCTCGACGGAGTCGACCGCACCGAGGGCAACAAGGGCATGAAGTTCCAGCTCGGCGGCAAGGGCGCGAACCTCGCCGAGATGGCGCTGATGGGATTGCCGGTCCCGCCCGGGTTCACCATCACCTGCCAGGCGTGCATGGAGTACTACAACTCCGAGCCGCCCGCGTTCCCGCCGGACCTTTCCGAGGAGATCGCGAAGCACGTCGCGGACCTCGAGGGCAAGATGGGCAAGAAGCTCGGCGACGACGCCGACCCGCTGCTCGTCTCGGTCCGCTCGGGCTCGCCGTTCTCGATGCCGGGCATGATGGACACGGTGCTCAACCTCGGCCTGAACGACACCTCGGTGCACGGCCTGATCGCCAAGGCGGGCAACGAGCGCTTCGCGTGGGACAGCTACCGCCGCTTCATCCAGATGTTCTCGAAAGTCGTGCTCGACGCCGAGGGCGACCTGTTCGAGAACGCCATCAACACGATGAAGCAGCAGCGCGGCGTCGCCGACGACACCGAGCTGACCGCCGCCGACCTGCAGGAACTCGTCGGCGTGTTCAAGGTCATCGTGGCGGACCACGTGTCGGCCGCCGACTTCCCGGCGCTGGCCGGCGCCGACGGCCGCGTGGCGTTCCCGCAGGACGTCACGAGCCAGCTGCACCTGGCCATCGAGGCCGTCTTCCGTTCGTGGATGAACGACCGCGCGGTGCTCTACCGCAAGCTCGAGCGCATCGCCGACGACCTGGGCACGGCCGTCAACGTGCAGTCGATGGTCTTCGGCAACATGGGCGACACCTCCGCCACGGGCGTCGGGTTCACGCGCAACGCGGCCGACGGCACCAATGAGCACTATGGCGACTTCCTGACCAACGCCCAGGGCGAGGACGTCGTGGCCGGCATCCGCGCCACGCGCCCGATCGCCGAGCTCAAGACGGTGCCGGGCCTCGAGGCCGCCGGCGCCGAGCTCGAGCGCGTCTTCGGCGTTCTCGAGGGCGCCTACCGCGACATGTGCGACATCGAGTTCACCATCCAGGAGGGCAAGCTCTGGATGCTCCAGACGCGCATCGGGAAGCGCACCGCGCGCGCGGCGCTCAAGATCGCCTCGGATATGGTCGACGAGGGCATGATCACGCGCGAGGAGGCCGTGCTGCGCATCGACGCCGCGCAGCTCGACCAGCTCCTGCACCCGCAGTTCGACGCGAAGGCCACCTACGACGTCGTAGCCAAGGGCCTGAACGCGAGCCCCGGCGCGGCTGTCGGCGAGGTCGTCTTCTCGGCCGACGAGGCGGAGTCCGCCGCCGCGGACGGCCGCAAGGTCATCCTCGTGCGCTGGGAGACCACCCCCGACGACCTGCACGGCATGGTCGCAGCCAAGGGCATCCTGACCTCGCACGGCGGCAAGACCTCGCACGCGGCGGTCGTGGCGCGCGGCATGGGCAAGCCGTGCGTGTGCGGTGTCGAGGCCCTGAAGATCGACGCGGCCGCCAAGAAGGCCACGATCGCCGGCAAGGGCATCGAGCTTGTCGAAGGCGACATCATCTCGATCGACGGCACCACCGGCGTCGTCGTGCTCGGAGCGGTCGACCTGGTCGCGCCCGAGGTCTCGGGCGACTTCGACACGATCCTGGCGTGGGCCGACGAGTTCCGCACGATGGGCGTGCGCGCCAACGCCGACACGCCCGAGGATGCGGCGCTCGGCCGCGAGTTCGGCGCCGCCGGCATCGGCCTGTGCCGCACCGAGCACATGTTCCTCGGCGACCGGAAGCAGATCGTCCAGGACATGATCATCGCCGAGGACGAGGCCGGCCGTGAGGCGCCGCTCGCGCAACTGCTCAAGGTACAGCGCGAGGACTACGTCGGCATCCTCGGCGCGATGGACGGGTTGCCCGTCACCATCCGCCTGCTCGACCCGCCGCTGCACGAGTTCCTCGACTCGCCGCGCGAACTCGAGGTCGAGATCACGAAGATGGAGTGCAAGGGCGCCGACGCGGCCGAGATCGCGGCCAAGCACAAGATGCTCGCGCTCATCGACTCCATGGCCGAGATGAACCCCATGCTCGGGCTGCGCGGCTGCCGCCTCGGCATCATGTGGCCTGAGATCTACGGCATGCAGGTGCGTGCCATCGCCGAGGCCACCGCTGAGCTCAAGCGCGCGGGCAAGGACCCGCGGCCCGAGATCATGATCCCGCTGGTGTCGGTCGTCACCGAGCTCGAGACGCTGCGCGCCGAGACCGAGGAGATCCTGGCGACCGTTGCGGCCGAGCAGGGTATGGAGCTCGATATCCCGATCGGCACGATGATCGAGCTGCCGCGCGCGGCCGTGACCGCCGACGAGATCGCCGGACAGGCCGACTTCTTCTCGTTCGGCACGAACGACCTCACGCAGACGACGTTCGGCTTCTCGCGCGACGACATCGAGAGCAAGTTCCTGCCGCGCTACCTCGAGCGCAAGATCCTCGCGCGCAACCCGTTCGAGACCGTGGACGCCGGCGTGGCCGAGCTCGTGCGCGTCGCGTGCGAGAAGGGCCGCTCCGTGAACCCGAAGCTCAAGCTCGGTGTGTGCGGCGAGCACGGCGGCGATCCGGACTCCGTGAAGACGTTCTACGGGATCGGCCTGACGTACGTGTCCTGCTCGCCGTACCGCGTGCCGCTCGCGCGGCTCGCCGCGGCGCAGGCCACGCTCGCCGACAAGGCCGCCGCGAGCGACAACCGGTAGGGGAGCGCGGCGAAGTGGGCCTGCCGCTCACACGCGAGATGCTGGAGGCGCTCGAGGTCGAGCGCCTCTCGCATCGTGCGGCGCTGTCGTCGCGCTCGCGCGGGCGCGAGCACGCGTCGAGGAAGGGTCCCGATCCGTTCCGCACGGAGTACATGCGCGACCGGGACCGCATCATCCACTGCAAGTCGTTCCGGCGCCTCTCGCACAAGACGCAGGTCTTCCTGGCGCCCGAGGGCGACCACTACCGCACGCGCCTGACGCACACGCTCGAGGTGTCGCAGATCGCGCGCTCGGTGGCGCGCTCGCTCGCGCTCAACGAGGATCTCACCGAGGCGATCGCGCTCGGTCACGACCTCGGCCACACGCCGTTCGGTCACACCGGCGAGACGGCGCTGACCGAGTGCTACGCCGACATCAGCGGCGGATTCGCGGACGCACCGCAAGCGTTCGAGCACCACGAGCAGTCGGTGCGCGTGGTCGAGCGGCTCGAGTACGGCGGCAAGGGCCTGAACCTCACCTGGGAGGTGCGCGACGGGATCCGCGGCCACACGCGCGACGCCGCCGAGCCGGCCACGCTCGAGGGCTCGATCGTGCGCCGTGCCGACAAGATCGCCTACGTCAGCCACGACGTCGACGACGCGGTGCGCGCCGGCGTCATCAGCGACGAGGACCTTCCCGAGGAGGCGCGCCGCGTGCTGGGCGCCACGCACGTCGAACGCATCGGCACGATGGTGCAGGACCTCACCGTCATGAGCGCGGACCTCGACGGCATCCGCATGTCGGACGAGGTCCTCTCGGCGATGAAGTGCCTGGAACGGTACCTGTGGGACGCGGTGTACACCTCGCCGGACGCCAAGGCCGAGGAGCCGAAGGCCCGCGAGGTGGTCAAGCACCTCTTCATGCACTACCTCGAGCATCCCGAGCAGATGCCCGCCGAGTACGTCGCGCACCCCGAGGAGCCGCTCTGGCAGCGCGTGACCGACTACGTCGCGGGGATGACGGACCGCTACGCGCTCACCACGTACAAGGAGCTCTTCCTCCCCAAGGCGTGGATGATCTGAGCCCGGTGGCCGGCGCGCACGGCAGGGCGCGACCCACGGCTCGACGCGGTCGAGGGCGGTCGGCCGGGCAAAGAGCAGGAGGCTCGGCGGCGGCGTCGAATCGTGACCGGAACGGGAGGCGCGAGAGGCGTTCCGAGCGCGTCGAGCGCGTTGCCCGCATGGAAGGCTTTGGCTAGAGTAGTGCGAAACGTCAACGGCCTCGCGTGGTCGGACCGTCGCGGGGCGCGGTACGGTGCGCTGGGCGCCCGGACCGGGGAGACGGAGTCCCGCCAAGGGATGGACGAGGGGGAGTGGCTATGACGTACGTGCTGGTTGCGGCCTTGTGTGCACTGGTCGGTCTGGGCACCGCCGCGTACTACGCGATGTGGGTGCTCAAGCAGGATCCGGGCTCGGCGAAGATGCAGCGCATCTCCAAGCACATCCAGGAGGGCGCGCTGGCGTTCCTCACCCGGGAGTACCGGACGGTGGCCGTCGTCCTCGTGGCCATCGCCATCGCCATGAGCGTCTTCCTGAGGGCGAGCGGCGGCGTGATCATGGGCATCGCCTACCTGGTCGGCGCGGTGTTCTCCGGTACCGCCGGGTTCATCGGCCTGACGATCGCGACGCGCGCGAACTCCCGCACCACCCAAGCCGCGACGAAGGGCATGCCGATGGCCCTCGAGGTCGCGTTCCGCGGCGGCGCCGTCATGGGTCTGACCGTTGCGGGACTGGGTCTCCTCGGCGTGTCCCTGTGCTTCATCGTCTTTCTCTACGCGACGGGCCTCGTGAAGGACCTGTCGATCGTCGACGGGGCCACGTGGGACGTGTTCGGTATGGCCATCCCGGCCATGACCATCTTCTCCGACGTCATCCCCGGCTTCGGGCTCGGGGCTTCGACGATCGCGCTGTTCGCGCGCGTCGGTGGCGGCATCTACACCAAGGCCGCCGACGTGGGCGCCGACCTCGTGGGCAAGGTCGAGGCCGGTATCCCCGAGGACGACCCGCGCAACCCGGCCGTCATCGCCGACAACGTGGGCGACAACGTGGGCGACGTCGCCGGCATGGGCGCCGACCTGTACGAGTCGTACGTCGGCGCGATCGTCGCGCCGCTCGCGCTCGGCGCTCTGTACTTGGGCTTCCGAGGCGCGCTGCTGCCGGTGCTCATCGCGGCCGTCGGCATGGTCTGCTCCGCTATCGCGACGGCGTTCGTGCGCGGCAAGGCAGGCGGGCACCCGGCGCGCGCGCTCTCGACCGGGACGTATGGCGCGGCGGTCCTGACACTGGCCGCGTGCTACTTCCTCGTCATGTGGCTCGTGCCCGCCGGGACCACGTTCGGTGTGCACGTCGTCAGCAACCCGCTCGGCTTCTTCGTCGCCATCTTCATCGGTCTGGCGGCCGGCATGGCGATCGGCCAGGCGTCCGAGATCTACACGTCGGACACGTACAAGGCCGTCAAGCAGATCGCCGAGTCCGGCACCACCGGTCCGGCGACCGTCATCCTCTCCGGACTGGCGACCGGCATGCAGTCCACCGGCGTGTCGATCATCTTCCTGGTCATCGCGATGGGCGTCTCCTACTGGGCCGGCAACTGGGCCATGCCTGACGGCGGCGGCATCTTCGCCGTCGGCCTGTCGGCCATCGGAATGCTCGCCACCACGGGCATCGTCGTCGCGGTCGACGCCTACGGCCCGATCGCGGACAACGCGGGCGGCATCTCCGAGATGAGCGGCCAGGGCCCCGAGGTCCGCGCCATCACCGACTCGCTCGACTCGGTCGGCAACACGACGGCGGCCATCGCGAAGGGCTTCGCGATCGCCTCGGCCGCCGTGACCGCACTCGCGTACTTCCAGCTCTACGCGGAGAAGGTCGGCCTGCTCAAGGACGGCATCAACATCCTGAACAACAACGTGATCATCGGCCTGTTCCTCGGCGCCATGTTCCCGTTCCTGTTCTCGTCGATGGCCATCAACGCCGTCGGTCGCGCCGCCCAGGCGATGATCGAGGAGGTCCGCCGGCAGTTCCACGAGATCAAGGGCCTTCGCGAGGGAGTCGAGGGCGTCGAGGGCGAGTACGGCAAGTGCGTGAACATCGCCACCGGCGCCGCGCTGAAGCAGATGGTGCTCCCGGCCTCGCTCGCGAGCATCCTGCCGATCGCGGTGGGCCTGTGGAGCAGGTCCGCGCTCGGAGGCTTCCTCGCCGGCGTGCTCGTCGTCGGGTTCCTGATGGCCATCTTCATGGCCAACGCCGGCGGCGCGTGGGACAACGCGAAGAAGTACGTGGAGGGCGGGGAGTTCGGCGGCAAGGGCTCGGACACGCACAAGGCGGCAGTCGTGGGCGACACGGTCGGCGACCCGTTCAAGGACACCGCCGGCCCGTCGATGAACATCCTGATCAAGGTCATGTCCGTCATCGCCGTGGTGTTCGCTCCGCTGTTCACTCGGGGGTAGACGCCCCGGCACGGTGACGTCGGACGGTACGCGTAGAATGGTGCTCCCGCGGGCGGCTTCGCTCGCGGGAGCACCGCGTTACGGGGCCCGTGAGGGGCGTACCGCCGAACGAGGAGGTGTCGTGGGCCGCATACCCGAAGAGGACATCCAGCGCGTCCGCGACGCCACGGACATCCTCGGTGTGGTCGGCGAGGCCGTGGTGCTCAAGCAGAAGGGCCGGCTGTACTGGGGCTGCTGCCCGTTCCACAACGAGAAGACCGCGTCGTTCAAGGTCGACCCGTCCACGCAGATGTTCCACTGCTTCGGGTGCGGCGCCGGCGGCAGCGTGTTCGACTTCGTCATGCGCACGGACAACCTCGACTTCCCGGACGCGGTGCGCCTGCTCGCCGAACGCGCCCACATCGAGGTGCGCGAGGAGGGCGGCACCGGCCCGGGGCGCGGGAAGCGCGACCGCCTGCACGCCGCGTGCGATGCGGCCGCCGCGTACTACCACCGCGTGCTCGTCACCTCGAAGCAGGCCGGCCCGGCGAAGGCGCGGGCGTATCTGAAGTCGCGTGGATTCGGCATCGAGGTCGCGAAGCGCTTCGGCCTCGGGTACGCGCCGGGAGCAGAGGCGCTCACGCTCCACCTTCGCGAGAAGGGCTTCGCAGACGACGAGATCCTCGAGGCGAACCTCGCGCTGCCCGAGGAGCGCGGCGGGCGGCTGCGCGTGAAGGACCGCTTCCGCGACCGGCTGATGTTCCCGATCCGCGACCACGTGGGCAAGGCCGTCGGCTTCGGCGGCCGCGTGCTGGGAGACGGTCAGCCGAAGTACCTCAACACCGGCGACACGCCCGTGTTCCACAAGTCGCGCAACCTCTATGGCATCGACCGCGCGAAGAACGCAATCGTCGCCGCGCGCGAGGCGGTGGTCGTGGAGGGATATACCGACGTGATTGCGTTGCACGAGGCGGGGATGACGAACGTGGTCGCCACGCTCGGCACGGCGCTCACCGCCGAGCACACCAAGCTGCTCGGCCGGTTCACCAAGCGCGTGGTGTACCTCTTCGACGGCGACGCCGCCGGCCAGCGTGCCGCGTTGCGCGCCGCCGACCTCGTGGACTGGAAGGCGGTGTCCGCGCCCGGCGCGTCGGGCGTCGACATGGCGGTCGCGCTCATCCCCGGCGGGAAGGACCCGGCCGACTGGGTCACCGAGCACGGCGCCGACGAGATGCGCGCCGTCATCGCCGCGGCGGTCCCGCTGCTGCAGTTCGTCATCGACCGCAGGCTCGAGTCGCACGATCTGAACACGCCCGAGGGCAGGTCCGCAGCGCTCGCCTCGACGGCCGGCGCGCTGGCCGCGGTGCGCGGTTCGATGCTCGAGCACGACTACGCCAACCGGGTGGCCGACCGCCTGCTGGTGGATGAGGCGACCGTGAGGCGCGCCGTCTCGGGAGCGAAGGCGGACCTCGGGGCGCAGGCCGGAGCGAGACCGGGCGTCGCGGCTCCCGGCGAGGCGCCTGAGGCGGTCTCGGCCGCGCCGCCCGCCGAGTTGCTGCCCGAATCGGCGGCGTCACGCGAGGCGCTGCGGATGATCGCGACGTTCCCGGCCTTGCGGGCGCGGGCATCGTCACTGGCCGCCGAAGGGCTCATCACCTCGCCGGTGATGGTGTCCCTGCTGAAGTGCCTCGCCGAGGCCGGCGCGCTCACGGGAGCGGAGCTGCTCGAGCACGTGCGCGCACGCGATCCGCTCGCCGCGGACGCACTCTCGGGGATCTCGCGTGTAGACGGGCTTGCGGACGGGAAAGTAAACTCAACATTTCGCGGGATCGTGTCGAAACTGAAGGAGACCGCGCTCGAGCGTCGCATCTTGCAGATGCGCGCCGAGATGAAGTCGCTCGACCCCGTCACGGAGCGTGAAGCGCGCGACCGCCTGTTCGCCGAGGCGGCCGCGTTGCAGCGTGAGCTGCTCGAGCTGAGGCGCACCGGACAGGAGTCCGAGCCGGACACCGGATCGTGAGGCAAGCGTGACGTCCAGAGCCAAGAAGACCGAGACCCCGGCAGTTCTCGAGAAGAAGGCGGCGCCTGCGAAGGCGCCAGCGCCGAAGAAGGTCGCCGCGAAGCCCGGGGCCGAGGTCGCCGCAC
>VAUM01000031.1 GCA_005774595.1 Actinomycetota bacterium | reverse complement strand
TCCTGCGCCCGCGGGCGCATCTCCGCGTGGCGGTGCTCGCCGTGGTCGTGCCCGTCGGCGTCACGCGGCTCCAGACGTGGTTCCTGCTCGCACTGTGGCTCGCGGCGCAGGTCGCGGCCGCGCTCGCGCCCGTGAAGCCCGGCGCGCTGCCGATCGCGGGGGTGGCGCACCTCGCGGGCTTCGCGCTCGGGGCGCTCGCGGGCGCGTGGCTGCGCTGGCGCGAGCTGGCCTGAAGCCCGCTCCTAGCGCTGCGGCTCGTCCATCTCCGCGAGCATGTCCTCGACGCCGTTGGCCGCCGCGAGCTCGCGGCGGAAGTACTCACAATACGCGTCGATGCGAGGGTCGTTCGCCTCGGAGGACGCCTGAGCGAACTCGATCGCGTCGTCGTCGACCTGCGCGATCACGAGGAAGCCGGCGAGACGGCGGTCGTCGTCGTCGGAGCCGTCGGCCTCGAGCGCCTCGAGCGCGGCGGCGAGCATCTGCGGCACGCGCGCGAGCACCGAGATCATCTCACCGCACTCGGGGCATTCGAACACGACCTCGATGAGGTCGTCGTCGCGCATGTAGACCGAACGGACGTCCTCGATGGAGACCTCGACGCCGCCGTCGTTCGGACACTCGATCGTGAACTGCATGGCGTCGCCACCTCCTCGCGATAGCACTCACTCGTTGTATCGTCATCCGCACGCCGCCGCCATAGCGACGGCCGTCACACTCGCGCGGGATGACCTCGGCCGTACCTGCCGCAAGCCGCGTGCCGAGGCGCATGCCGCGCGCCCGATGCACCGTGCTAGACTAGCGCGCGCACCCCCGCCCCTGCCTCAGAGAGCGAGTCGAGAAGTGGCCGTCGTCCGCCCGTTCCGAGCACACACCTACGCGAGGACGGACGCCGACATCAGCCGGCTGGCCGCCCCGCCGTACGACGTCGTCTCCTTTGCTCAGCGAGCCGAACTGCTCGCCGGTGACCCCGCCAACGTCGTCGCGCTCGAACTGGCCGAAGGCCCGCTCGACCCGGCCGTGCCGGGCAACCGCTACGAGCACGGCGCCGCGATCTGGGCGCGTTGGACGAGCGACGGCACGCTCGTCCGGGACGAGGAGGCGGCCGTCTACGTGATCGAGCAGCGCTTCGTCCACAACGGACACCCGGTTCGCCGCCGCGCGTTCGTGGCCGCAGTCGACCTCGAGCCGTTCGACGCCGGCGTCATCCTCCCGCACGAGCGCACGCTGCCCAAGGCGCTCGCCGACCGGCTCGCGCTGCTGCGTGCGGTGCGCGCGAACACGAGCCAGGTGTTCGGCCTCTATCACGACCCTGACGGCGCCACCGACGCGCTCTTCGACGCGGCCACGGCCGCCGAGCCCGTCATGCGCGCCACCGATGCCGACGGCGTGGAGAGCCTGGTGTGGGCGACCGCGGACCCGGAGGTGTGCGCGCGCCTCGCGGACTTCATGGCCGACGAGCGCATCTTCATCGCCGACGGCCACCACCGCTACACGGTCGCGCTCGCCTACCGCGACGAGCGCCGGGCCGCGAAGGGCCCGGGCGGCGAGTACGACGCGGTGATGATGGCGCTCGTGAACATGGACGACCCGGACCTCGTCGTACTGCCGTACAACCGCATGGCGCGCGCCGAGGGCGCGTTCGACCGTGACGCGTTCTACACCGCGCTGTCGGAGCGCTTCGAGATCGCGGACCTCCCGCCCGGCCATCCGCCCGTCGTGCTCTCGGCCGACGGCCCGCCGAGCTTCATCGTGAAGACCCGCGGAGACGACCGCCCCCGTGTCGCCACGCTGCGCGCCGACGTCGACCTCGACGCCGCGATCACCGCGCCGCACTCGCGCGAGTGGAAGGGCCTCGACGTCGCGGTGCTCCAGGAGCTCGTGCTCGACCCGCTGCTCGGCGTCCATCCCGACCGGCCCGAGACGCTCGACCGCCTGTCGTTCTCGAAGGACCCGCACGAGACGCTCGCGGCGGTCGCCGAGGAGGGTGATCGCGACGTGGCGTTCGTGCTGCGCCCGACGCGGATGGACCAGATGCGCGCGGTGGCGCTCGCCGGCGAGACGATGCCGCAGAAGAGCACGTACTTCTACCCGAAGCTGCTCTCGGGCCTGCTCTTCCGCGCGCTCGACTGACGCCTCGTCCGCGCCGGGCGCTACAGGTTCTTCAGCGCCCGCGTCTTCACCTTCGCGACCAGGGCCGCGCGCTGCTCGTCGTCGAGCGCTATCGCCTCGCTGTGGAGCACCTTCACGCGCGCGGTGACCGTCAGCGCTGCAGCGATGCGGTGCAGCGCGAACAGGAGGCAGGTGATGGAGCCTGCGAGGAACAGGCAGCTGAGCAGGTCGAGGATCCCCCCGCCGTCACAGCAGCCGTCGGACCGGTCCCACATGACGCCTCCCCTCGTGTCCGCAGCGGAGACTGCGGCCCTCTTCGTCTCTACGGTACCGCTGTGCGCGTGCCGTCACAGGCGCGGACCGTTCTCCAGGAAGAACGTGCAGTACAAGCAGGTCTCCTTGATGACCTGCGAGCGGTCGATCGCCGGGTCGAAGAGCAGGGCCGGATCGGTGGTCACCTCGTGCGTCGGACGCGGGCACGCGTTCGCGAACGCGCACTTCGTGGGGCAGCGGTCGTGGAAGTCGGTGTGATGGAGGCACTCCGCCATCATCTCCTCGTCACAACCGCGCTCTTCCCAGCACTTCGTCACGTCATTCTCCTCGTCGGTCCGGTGCGCGATGTCACGTCACGATACTACGGGGCCGCCCCGCGCGCGTCCGCGCGGCAGGTATACTCTGCGGCGCGTCGAATGTGTTCTTCGCGCGGGGGAGCCTCAAGGCCGCCCTCCTTGGGCGGACTGGAGTCACATGCAGCACATGGCGGACCACTACCGGACGGTGGTCGTGGGAGCGGGCCCGGCGGGCGTCATGGCGGCCGCCGAGGCGGCCCGCACCGGAGACGTCCTCCTCGTCGACGCATCGGAACTGCCGCGCGACAAGAGCTGCGGCGGGATGCTCAACCGCTACGCGCAGGAGTTCCTCGCGCCTTTCGGAGCGGTGCCCGACGACATCGTGCTCGAGCCGAGCCACGTGAACTTCCGCTACGTGGACTGGGACCGGTGCATCGACCGTGCCACCGAGCTGCGCTTCCTCAACATCGACCGGGCCGGCTTCGACGCGTGGCTGCTGTCATGCCTCCCGGACCACGTGCACGTCGCCGCCGCGACGCGCCTCACCGCACTCGCGCAGGACGCCGACACCGTCACCGCGACCTTCGAGAACGGCGGCGTACGGGAGGTGCGCTGCGACGCGCTGGTCGGTGCGGACGGCGCGCGCTCCCGAGTGCGTCGCGAACTCGGGATCACAGCGACCTCCACGTATGTCACCCTCCAGGACTTCGTGACGCTTCGCGGCGGCCTGCCGCCGTACTTCGACTGCATCTACCTGCGCGGCGTGGGCGACAGCTTCGCGTACGCGTACGTCGTGCCGAAGGGCGACACGGCCATCATCGGCTCGGTCTTCTACCCGAAGACCAAGCACCCCCACACGATCCACGAGGAGGTCTGCGCCGTGTTGCGGGCCGCGCTGCCTCAGCTCGGCGAGACCGTGAAGCGGGAGGCCGCTGCGGCCCTGTCCGTGCGCTCGCCCGGCGACGTCGTGTGCGGCTCGGGCCGCGTCCTGCTCGCCGGCGAGGCGGGCGGCTTCATGTCGCCTACCTCCGGCGAGGGAATCTCCTACGCGATGAACACCGGCATGCTCGCCGGGCGCGCGGTCGCCGAGACCGGCGGCACGGGCGCGCTCGCGGCGTACTCCGCGTCGGCCGCCCGCGTGGGCCGGAACATCACGCGCAAGTTGAAGTGGCTGCCGTTCATGGAGTCGCGCGCGGGCAAGTACCTCGCCGGCTTCGTGCCCGCCCCGGTGGTCTCGAAGGTGACGCTCGGGCTCTGACGGCTGCAGCCCGCAGGCGCCAAGCCCCCGCCCCGGCTACTCCGCGCGGCGTCCCAGGTGCGAGCGGCTCGGCGTCGGGTCGTACTGCCCCTGATAGCGCGAGCCGAGGCCCGGGCTGCCGTACGGCCGGTCCACCGGCGTCGTCATCCTCGTGAACGAGACCTGGCCGATCTGCATCCCGGGCGTGAGCACGATCGGCAGGTTCGCGACGTTCGACAGCTCGAGTGTGAGGTGACCCTCCCAGCCCGGGTCGACGTAGCCCGCGGTCGAGTGGATGAGCAGGCCGAGCCGCCCCAGCGAGCTCTTCCCCTCGAGGCGCGCGACGATGTCGTCGGGCAGCGTGATGCACTCGACGGTCGTTCCGAGCGCGAACTCGCCCGGGTGCAGGACGAACGGCTCCTCGACCGAGCCCTCGACCATGTCCATCAGGCCGTCCTGCTCGCGCGAGGGATCGATGAACGGGTAGCGCGAGTTGCGGAAGACCTGGAAGCGCGAGCCGAGGTGCAGGTCGATGCTCGACGGCTGGATGTCGTCGGGGTCGAGCGGATCGACGTTGATGCGGCCGGCGGCCAGCAACTCCTTGATGGTGCGGTCTGAAAGGACCATGGCGGTCGCTCCCTGAGGATCGAGGCGGTCACGCATCGGTGCGGGCCGGGCGTGTCCCCGGCCCGCACCGACGGTATCAGGTTCTACACGCGCACTACGCGCACTTGCTGTAGCCGCACCCGTGGCACACGGAGCAGCCGCTCTCGTGCTCGAGCGCACCGCCGCACTCGGGGCACGCACCGGTCTTGTACACGAGCGAGTCGGTGGAGCGCGTCACCATGTCGGGGGACTCGCCGGTCTTGATGAAGTGCAGCGTCTGGTCCATCACGATGCCGACCGCGTCGGCACACGACAGGACGTTGCCGCCCTTGGCCCACGCGGGGCTCGGGCACCGGATGCCGCGCAGCTGCTTGACGACCGCCTCGGGGTCGACCCCGGAGCGCAGGGCCGCCGAGATGATCCGCGACAAGGCCTCGGACTGCGATGCGGCACACCCGCCGGACTTGCCCATCGAGGTGAACACCTCGCACATCCCGACTTCGTCCCAGTTGATGGTGACGTAGAGGTTGCCGCAGCCGGTCTGGATCTTGGTCGTGCGCCCCTCGGTCACCGCCGGACGCGGACGCGGCTCGATCTCGCCGTGGACGCCCGCCGTCCCGTCGGCAGCCGTACCGCCGGACGCGGACTTGCCGGTGGTCAGGACCTGGCCGGCCTTGCTGCCGTCACGGTAGATCGTGACGCCCTTCACGCCGAGGTCGTGCGCCAGGTCGTACACCTCACGCACGTCGTCGGCGGTCGCCTCGTTCGGGAAGTTGACCGTCTTGGACACGGCGTTGTCGGTGAACTTCTGGAACGCGGCCTGCATCCGCACGTGCCACTCCGGGGTGATGTCGTGCGCCGTGCGGAACAGCGCGCGGACCTCGGCCGGGATGTCCTCGATGCCGTCGACCGTGCCGTGGTCCGCGATGCGCTCCATCAGCTCAGGGCTGGAGAAGCCCCCACGGACCGCCATCTCCTCGAACAGCGGGTTCACCTCGACGAGGCGGTCGTTGTCCATGACGGTCCGGATGTAGCTCACCGCGAACAGGGGCTCGATGCCGCTGCTGCAGTTCGCGATGATCGAGAGCGTGCCGGTCGGCGCGATGGTGGTGACGGTCGCATTGCGCATCGGCCGGCCGTCGGGCGAGTCGTAGATCGACCCGGCGAAGTTCGGGAACGTGCCGCGCTCGCCCGCGAGCGTCTCGGACGCCTGACGCGCCTCGGCCTCGATGAAGCCCATGACCTTCTCGCCGAGCGCCACAGCCTCCTCGCTGTCGTACGACACGCCCATCTTGATGAGCATGTCCGACCAGCCCATGACCCCCAACCCGATCTTGCGGTTGCCGCGCGCGAGCTCGTCGATCTTGGGCAGCGGGTACTGGTTGACCTCGATCACGTCGTCGAGGAAGCGGACCGCGCGGTGCACCACGTCGCCGAGGCGGTCCCACGCGACGTCCGGCGAACCGTCCTCCTTCGCGGTCACGAACCTCGCGAGGTTGACCGAGCCGAGATTGCACGCCTCGTACGGCAGGAGCGGCTGCTCGCCGCAGGGGTTGGTCGACTCGATCTCGCCGAGCAGCGGCGTCGGGTTGTCCCGGTTCATGCGGTCGATGAAGATCAGGCCCGGGTCGCCGGTCGCCCACGCCATCTCGATGATGAGGTCCCACACCTCGCGCGCGTCGAGCTGCCCGCACGGCTCCTTCGAACGCGGGTTGATGAGGTCGTACCCGGTCCCCGCCCGCACCGCGTCCATGAACTTCTCGGTGACGGCGATCGAGATGTTGAAGTTCGAGAAGTCACCGGTCTCCTTGCACCTGATGAAGTCCAGCACGTCCGGGTGGTCCACGCGCAGCACGCCCATGTTGGCGCCGCGGCGCGTGCCGCCCTGCTTGACCGCCTCGGTCGCCTGGTTGAACACGCGCATGAACGAGACCGGTCCGCTGCTGACGCCCTGCGTCGAGCGGACCTGGTCGCCGGTCGGGCGCAAGCGTGAGAAGGAGAAACCGGTGCCGCCGCCGGACTTGTGGATGATCGCGGTGTCGCGCACGGCGCCGAAGATCGACTCCATCGAGTCCTCCACCGGCAGTACGAAGCACGCCGACAGCTGCTGAAGCTCACGGCCGGCGTTCATGAGCGTCGGCGAGTTCGGCAGGAACTCGAGCGACGTCATCAGCTGGTAGAAGTCCACCGCGTAGCGCGCCACGCCCGCCGGGTCCGCGCCGAAGCGCGACTCCGCCGAGGCGATGTTCTCCGCGACGCGGATGAACATGTCGGACGCCAGCTCGATCGGGTTGCCGTCGTCGTCCTTGCGCAAGTAGCGCTTCTGGAGGACCTTCAGCGAGTTCGGAGACAGCGTCTCGTCGATCGCGCGGTCATAGGTGATGCTTTCCGTTGCGTCGGCCATGAGGCCCTCCTCCTGCGTGTTCCCCTCGAAGCGGCGCTCACAGCCGCGCCACACAAGATGTTGTGGCCTTGCGAGTCTAAACGCACATCATCTAGTGCGTCAACGGGAGCCCGCGTTTTTCGCGCGCGCGACCCGACGAACGGCGCCTGACGGCTCCGAACGGCGGTCCTCACCCGTTCCGCGGCGCCACGCGGGCGCCTGACGGAACGCGAAGGGCCGGCCCCAACGGGACCGGCCCTCGTGACGTGCGATCGCCTCGGAGCTAGACGGGCTCGACCCGCAGGACCTCCGGGACCTCTTCCTTGAGCACCCGCTCCACTCCGTTGGCGAGCGTGATCTGGGACATCGGGCAGCCGCGGCACGCGCCGACGAGCTGGACCTTCACGACGCCCTCGTCGGTCACTTCGACGAGCTCGACGTCGCCGCCGTCGGCCTGCAGCGCCGGACGGATCTTGTCCAGGGCAGCCTGTACGCGCTCTCTCATGGTGAAGCACTCCTCTCCCGGCGACCGTGCGCCGGACGTACCGTCGTGGTGCAGGGTAGCAGAATCCTTACCACTCCGCTAGGAATACCCGGCCGGTCGGTTCCGGGCACCTCAGGACACGCGAAAGCCGCCGGATGTGCTCAGCGACGTCCTACTCTCCCGCGGCCTGACGCCGCAGTACCATCGGCGCTGGAGGGCTTAACTACCGAGTTCGGTATGGGATCGGGTGTACCCCCTCCGCCATGGTCACTGAGCACATCCGACGGCTTCCGTCGGACGCGATCACACGTATCGCGTTGTCAAAGTCATGCTGCCGCCGGGTGCACACGCACCCTGGGAGCTGCATAGCGCTCGATCTTGAATCGGAATAGAAGGTCAAGGCCTCGGCCGATTAGTACCGCTCGGCTGAACGCATTGCTGCGCGTACACCTGCGGCCTATGTACCTCGTAGTCTACGAGGGGCCTTACCTGGTTGACCCAGTGGGAGATCTCATCTTGGGAAGGGCTTCCCGCTTAGATGCTTTCAGCGGTTATCCCGACCGAACGTAGCTACCCAGCGGTGCCGCTGGCGCGACAACTGGTACACCAGAGGTTCGTCCATCCCGGTCCTCTCGTACTAGGGACAGCATCCCTCAAATCTCCTACGCCCACGGAGGATAGGGACCGAACTGTCTCACGACGTTCTAAACCCAGCTCGCGTACCGCTTTAATTGGCGAACAGCCAAACCCTTGGGACCTACTACAGCCCCAGGATGCGATGAGCCGACATCGAGGTGCCAAACCTCCCCGTCGATGTGAACTCTTGGGGGAGATCAGCCTGTTATCCCCGGAGTACCTTTTATCCGTTGAGCGACGGCCATTCCACTCTGAGCCGCCGGATCACTAGAGCCTACTTTCGTACCTGCTCGACTTGTGGGTCTCGCAGTCAAGCCCGCTTATACTCTTGCGCTCTACGAACGATTGCCAACCGTTCTGAGCGGACCTTACGCGCGCCTCCGTTACATTTTGGGAGGCGACCGCCCCAGTCAAACTACCCACCTGACACGGTCCCCGACCCTGATTCAAGGTGCCGGGTTAGGCCTCCAGCTCGCCGAGGGTGGTATTCCAAGGTTGGCTCCACCAGGGCTTGCGCCCCAGCTTCACAGCCTCCCACCTATCCTCTACACGACGAACCAAAGACCAATGTCAAGCTGTAGTAAAGGTTCACGGGGTCTTTCCGTCCTTCCGCGGGGAATTCGCATCTTCACGAATAGTGCAATTTCGCCGAGTCTACGGTTGAGACAGCGCCCAAGTCGTTACGCCATTCGTGCAGGTCGGAACTTACCCGACAAGGAATTTCGCTACCTTAGGACCGTTATAGTTACGGCCGCCGTTTACTGGGGCTTAGATTCAGAGCTTCGCCTTGCGGCTGACCCCTCCTCGTAACCTTCCAGCACCGGGCAGGCGTCAGACCCTATACGTCGTCTTACGACTTAGCAGAGTCCTGTGTTTTTAGTAAACAGTCGCTTGGGCCGTTTCACTGCGGCCTCAGCCGGCTGCACCGCGAAGGTGTTCACCAGCCGAGGCGCTCCTTCTCCCGAAGTTACGGAGCCATTATGCCGAGTTCCTTAACCGTAGTTCTCTCGATCGCCTTGGTATTCTCTACCTGCCTACCTGTGTCGGTTTGGGGTACGGGCACCGACAGAACTCCCTAGAGGTTTTTCTTGAAAGTATGGGATCACTGACTTCACTCTATCGCTTCGTCATCAGCTCTCAGGCATCGTGTGAGACGGATTTGCCTATCTCACGCCCTACAGCCTTTCACGCGGACGTCCAGAACCGCGCTCAGCTACCCTTCTCCGTCACCCCATCGGTAATAACGCTCTGCCAGTGGTACAGGAATGTCTACCTGTTGTGCATCGACTACGCCTTGCGGCCTCGCCTTAGCTCCCGACTGACCCTGGGAGGATTAGCCTTGCCCAGGAACCCTTAGGCTTACGGCGGAAACGTTTCTCGCGTTTCTCTCGCTACTCATGCCAGCATTCGCTCTTCTGTCCAGTCCACCGACGGTCACCCGCCGACTTCAGCCCGAACAGAATGCTCCCCTACCACCCCACATACGTGAGGTCCGCCGCTTCGGTACCATGCTTGAGCCCCGTGAATTGTCGGCGCATGTCCACTTGACCAGTGAGCTATTACGCACTCTTTAAATGGTGGCTGCTTCTAAGCCAACATCCTGGTTGTCTGAGCAAACGCACATCCTTTGCCACTTAGCATGGACTTAGGGACCTTAGCGGGCGGTCTGGGCTGTTTCCCTCTCGAGTACACAGCTTAGCCCACATACTCTGACTCCCGATCTCTTGAGTACCGGCATTCGGAGTTTGATTGACTTCGGTAAGCGGTGAAGCCCCCTAGGCCATTCAGTGCTCTACCACCGGAACTGAACGATCGAGGCTAGCCCTAAAGCTATTTCGGGGAGAACGAGATATCTCCAGGTTTGATTAGCCTTTCACTCCGATCCACAGGTCATCCCCTCCGTTTTCAACCGAAGTGGGTTCGGCCCTCCACGAGGTCTTACCCCCGCTTCAGCCTGCCCATGGATAGATCACCTGGCTTCGCGTCTACGACGTGTGACTGAGCGCCCGTTTAAAGACTCGCTTTCGCTGCGGCTCGCTTTAAGCTTAACCTTGCCACACACCGTAACTCGCTGGCTCATTCTACAAAAGGCACGCCGTCACCCTGCCTGGATCCGAAGATCCGGGCTTTCCGGGCTCCGACTGCTTGTAGGCACACGGTTTCAGGTACTATTTCACTCCCCTCTCGGGGTGCTTTTCACCTTTCCCTCACGGTACTGGTTCACTATCGGTCGCTGGAGAGTATTTAGCCTTGGAGGGTGGTCCCCCCAGATTCCTACAGGATTTCACGTGTCCTGCAGTACTCGGGTGATCATCACAGGAGTCGACGCCCTTTCACGTACGGGGCCTTTACCCTCTATGGCCGGCGGTTCCACGCCGTTCCGTTAGCACGTCGATTTGTAACTCCACCCCAGGTCTGTGGTCCTGAGACGATGACTCCCACAACCCCGCATGCAGCAACGCCCACAGGCTATACGCGTACATGGGTTTAGGCTGTTCCCCGTTCGCTCGCCACTACTAGGGGAATCTCGGTTGATTTCTCTTCCTCGGGGTACTTAGATGTTTCAGTTCCCCCGGTTGCCTCCACCCTGCCTATGTGTTCAGCAGGGGGTAACTGGGCATGACCCCAGCTGGGTTTCCCCATTCGGACATCCCCGGATTGACGGTAGTTTGCACCTACCCGGGGCTTATCGCAGCTTGCCACGTCCTTCATCGGCTTCCAGCGCCAAGGCATCCACCGTGCGCCCTTAATACCTTGACCTATGCTCTATTCGTTTTCGCGATCTTGCGCTATGCAGCTCTCAAGGTGCGTGCGCGCCCCGGAGGGCGCGCCAGGGCCTGAACCCTGAAGACCGGATACCGTGACGCCTCCACTGAAGGAGGCCGAAGGAGCCAGATCGACATTCGGCTCTAGGGCCCCGGGAGCTAGGCTCCACCGGGACGCCGCCGACCTCGAGAGGCCGGCGCCTGAGCTCCCTAGAAAGGAGGTGATCCAGCCGCACCTTCCGGTACGGCTACCTTGTTACGACTTC
>VAUM01000030.1 GCA_005774595.1 Actinomycetota bacterium | reverse complement strand
GTCCACAGGAGCGCCTCGGTCACGGCCGCCCGCTCAGTCCGGCGCCAGCGACACGCGGTCCCGGCCGTGCCCCTTGGCGTGGTAGAGCGCCCGGTCCGCCGCCTCGACGAGCGCGACGCCGGGGATCTCGCGCTGACGGGCGCCGTCACCGGCCAAACGGACCGCGAGCTGCCGCCCGCCCTGCGGGCTCACCGCTCCGCCCCCGCGACCCCGAGCATCGCCGCGAGCGGGGTGCGCTTCACCGCAGCGAGCAGCGGCCAGCCGATGCCGTAGACGACCGCGACCTGGCCGAGCCCGACGGTGAGCACGCCCCACAGGTAGAAGTCGAGCCATGTGCCGCGCAAGACGCCCGGCAGCGGCAGGGCGGACTCCGGCGGGATCCCCGCGGCGGCGAGCATCGCCGGCAGGTATGCGGGGACGATCAGCGCGTTGAAGAGCACGGGCCCGGCCAGCGCCAAGGGCACCGTGCGACGGAAGCGCCAGCTCCAGGCCGCGCCGAGCAGCGACCCGAGCGAGCCGAACACGACGTCCATCCAGCCCATCGGATTCGAGAGGTTCCACAGGTTCGCCAGCACCGAGCCGATCCAAAGACCGGGCACGGCGGCCGGCGTGAGGCACGCGACGACCGTGAGCGCTTCGCTGACCCGGAACTGCACCGGACCCCACGCCAGCACAGAGAGCGTCGTCAGCGCGAACAGGGTGAGCCCTGCGTACAGCGCGGCGATCACACCTGCTTGAGCGACGAACCTTGTCGAGCGCACGACCCCTCCGGAAGAGCCCCTCGGGCACGATACGGCGTGCGTGGATTCTAGCACGGCGGGCCGGGCCGCCGTGGCAGCGCACAGGTGTCGGACGAGCAGCGCGGAGTGCAGACAGACCGCACGGCGCCACGCCGCCGCACTCGGCGTCAGGCCGGCAGCCAGCCCCGGCGCGCAGTCTCGGAGAGCATGCCGGTGAGACCCGCAGCGGCGTGCCTGTGCAGGACCGCCAGCATCGCGTCCACCACCGCGGGATCGAACTGCGTGCCGGCGCCCGCCTTCAGCTCGACTTCGGCCTCGGCGCGCGACAGGCAGCGCCGGTAGGGGATCGCCACGGTCATGCAGTCGTAGGCGTCCGCCACCGCGAGGATACGAGCGAGCAGCGGGGACTGGTCGCCGACGAGCCGCATCGGGTAGCCCTGCCCGTCCCACCGCTCGTGATGGTGCAGGATGATCGGAGCGATCGCGTTCAGGAAGTCGACCTGCTCGACCAGGGTGGCACCGAGCTGCGCGTGCGCGCGCGCGCGGGCCATCTCGTCATCGGTGAGCTTGGAGGGTTTGAGCAGGATCTCCTCGGAGACGCCGACCTTGCCGATGTCGTGCAGCAGTCCGGCGAAGCGCAGCAGCTCGACATCGGCCGCGCGCAGTCCCATCTGCTCGCCGATGGCCATCGCGTAGTCCATGACCCGCGCCGAGTGGCCCGAGTCGCGGCGCTCGCCCGCGTCGAGCGCGGCGGAGAGCGCGGCGATCGTGCGCGCGTAGTCGTCGCGCAGACGCTCGAAGAGCGTGGCGCGGTCGAACGCCGGCGCGACCTGCGAGGCAAGGCGCCAGACGAGCCGCTCGGACGCCGCGTCGAACGCGCGCGGGCGGCTCGACGCCGCGAACAAGTAGCCCACGCCGACGTCCCGGACGGTCAGCGGCACCGAGAGCACGGTCCACTCGACGGTCGCCGCGTCGTCGGCGGTCACCTCGCCGAGGTGCGTCACCATCGTCACGTCGCGGACCTCGGCCAGCCGGAGGCCGCAGGCGTCATCGAACACCGCATCGAGGTCCCCTTGCGTCACGGCGGCCCGCACGACCACGGAGGCACGGTCGCTCGCGTGCCCGGTGAGCACCACGCCGCCGATCTCGAAGTCGAGGCCCTTCTCCAGCACGCTCGAGGCCACGCTGACGAGCTCGTCCACGCCCAGGTCGCGCTGCAGGATCTGCGAGAACTCGTTGATGTGGTGCAGCTCGGCAAGGTCGCGCTGCGTCTCCGCGCGACGCGTCGCGAGCGCGACGCCCTCCGCCGCGATGCCCGCGTAGTCCGAGAGCGCCGCGATGTCCGCGGCGTCGAAGACGCGCTCGGGGTCGGAGTAGCCGAGAGCGATGACCCCGGCGACCGCGTCATCGCGCCGCAGCGGCGCGCACACTGACACCGCAGACCCGAGGACCGCGTCCTCCGAACCCGCAACCGCTACGATGGGCCGGCCTGAACCGGCGACCCGTCCGGGGCCGGCATCGCCGACGCGCCAGGTCGACCCGACCGCGAGGTCCGACCCCTCGCCGCGCACCGCGACAATCTCGAGCAGGTCGGTGCCGGGCCGCAGGATCATCAACACGCCGTCGTCAGCGTCGAAGATCGACATGGCGCGGTCCAGCAGGCGTCCGTGCAGCTCGGAGGCGGGCAGGCCTGCGTCCGCAAGCATCCGCCCGGTACCGAGCATCTCCTCGAGCCGGCGGATGCGCTCACGGGTGGTGACGCCGGCGCGTGCGGCCTCGACGATCGCCGCCGCGTGGGCGGCGACCATGCCGGCGAAGCGCTCGGCGCTCGCATTGCTGTAGACGGGCAGGTCCCGCAGGAGCGTGCGAGCGCCGGTCTGAGAGACCCCGCGCGCCAGCAGGAGCTCGAACAGGCGGCGGCGCTCACGGGTCGAGGTCACGAACCCCTGGATCATCACGTACGCCTCGAGACGGCCGTGGACGACGACCGGCGCGAAGAAGCACGGCATCGTGGCGCGGCAGAACGCGCGGGTCACACGGCGACGGTGGAGCGCGGGACGCTCGTCGAAGCAGTCGGCGTAGACGTGCTCGACGGGCTCGCCGATCGCCGCTTCGCAGTGCGGGCCGTGCGGGCCGTCGAACAGCAGCCGCTCGCCGGTGCGGTCGACGACCAGGACCGAGATCCCGAGGGTGTCGCGCAGCCCTTCCACCCAGACGCGGAAGGCTTCGCGCCCGAAGGCCTCGCGCATGTCGAAGCGCCTGTCCCCCATGGGGTCCCTCCGAAGAGACGCGGTCCATCCGTTGTATCGGCGCGCGCACACGGCGACTTGACAGCCGACCATCACGTCACAGAGTAGCGGCGGGGCGCTGTGAGGGCTGTGACGGATATCACAGGACGCCGGAGCGCGTGACGAACGGCGGGGTGCGTCCGTCAGCCGGGGGTCTTGGGCAGCCTCACGACGAACGTCGTCCCCACGTCGACCACGCTGCTGACCTCGATCGCGCCGCCCATCGCCTCCACGATGCGCTTCGCGATCGCGAGACCGAGCCCGAACCCGCCGGTCTCCTGCGAGCGCGACGAGTCGGAACGGTAGAAGCGGTCGAAGATGTAGGGCACGTCCTCCTCGGCGATACCGGGCCCCGAGTCGCTCACCTCGATGACCACCTGCTCCCGCCGGCGGCGCGTGGCCACGCTCACCTGTCCGCCCGAGGGCGTGTACTTGGCGGCGTTGTCCACGAGGATCGCGACGACCTCCTCGATGCGGTCCGGGTCGCCGACCATCGGCAGCTGGCCCTCCACGGGGCCGATGAACTCGAGCTGCTTGCCGAGGTGGCGCGTCGCGGAGTCCGCCAGCACCTCCCGGCACCTCGCGTTCAGGTCGAACCTCACCGCGCGCAGCTCGATCTCGCGCTCGCCACGGATGAGCGAGAGCAGCTCTGCAGTGAGCCGCGCCATGCGCCGCGACTCGCGGTCGATCGCGCGGATCGCCTCGTCGCGAAGCTCGGGGTCCTCGCCGCCCCACACCCGCAGGATGTTCACGTACCCGCGGATGCCCGCGACCGGCGTCGCGAGCTCGTGGGACGCGTCCGCGACGAACCGCGTCTGCGCGTCCGCGCGCCGGCGCAGCCGCATGAGCAGCTCGTTGATCGAGCGCGCGAGGTCGCCGATCTCGTTGTCGCCGTGCACCGGCAGCTGGACGTCGAGGTCGCCTGCGTGCACCTGCTCCGCCGCCCGCGTGAGTCCGACGACCAGCGCGAGCACCCACCGGACGCCGAACTGCATGACCGCGATCGACACGACCGCCGCGAGCGCGGCGAGCGCGAGCATCTCGGGTTGCACCTCGTCGACGACCGCCTCCTCGCGGATCGGCAGGTAGACGACATCGAGGACACCCTCGTGCGCCGCGTCGAGCGTGACGGGGACGTGGACCACGGCCGCGCCGAGGTCCGCTGACCCGAGCATGCCGGAGAACAGACCGCCACGCACGACGCTCGCGGTGCGCCCGTCCGTGCGCGCGGCCGCGGCGGCCCGCTCCGAGGCGAGCTCCGGCAGCACCGCTCGCGGGTCGCTCCACCACACGGCGGTCCCCGCGGAGTCGTACAGTGCCAGCTCGGCGCCGAAGAACGCCTCGGCGGCCCGGGCGCGGTCGAGCGTCGCGCCGACCGCATCATCGCTGAGCGCGCCGTCCGACGGTGACGCCGACCGGAGCGCATCGGCCACGTACAGCGCCGCAGGGGTCGCCGCCCGGAGCGCCTGGGTCTCCGCCGACCGCATCATCGCCCCCGTGACGCTCAGGTACGCGACGACGAGCACGGCGCCGACGAGCGCCAGCGAGAACGCGGTCGAGAGCAGGAAGAGCCTCAGCCTGAGCGACGAGCGCCGCATCTAGCCCCCGGCGAAGAAGTACCCGACTCCCCGGATGGTCTGGATGATCGAGTTGTCGCGGTCGTCGATCTTGCCGCGAAGGTGGCAGACGAACACCTCGATCACGTTGCTGTCCGTGGAATGCTGGCCGCCCCAGACCGCTTGGAGGATCTCGTCGCGGGAGATGACGCGCCCGGCGTTCGAGACGAGATAGAGCAGCAGGTCGAACTCCTTGGCCGTGAGCTCGATGGGCGCTTCGCCCACCGTGGCGCGCCGCTTCACCGAATCGATGGTGACGCCCGAGGCCGAGAAGACCGTCTTCTCGCGGTCCTTCTCGGTGCGCTTGAGCAACGCGCGTACCCTCGACAGCAGTTCGGGGATCTCGAACGGCTTGCGCATGTAGTCGTCCGCGCCCGCCTCGAACCCGGCCACCACGTCGTGGGTCTCCGAACGGGCGGTGAGCATGAGGATCGGCACTTCCGGCGCCGCGGCGCGCATGTGCCGGGCGACGTCGAGTCCGTCCATGCCCGGCAGCATGAGGTCGAGCACCACGAGGTCCGGACGCTTCTCGTCGAACAGGGCGACCGCGTCCTTGCCGTCAGCGGTGTGCCGCACGCCGAAGCCGGCGTGCTTGAGCTCGAGTTCGACGAAGCGTGCGATCGTCGAGTCGTCCTCGACGACCAGGATCTCGGCCTCCGCCAACGCGACCAGCCCCCCTCGCCCGGGATGCTTCCTTAACGAGCCTATCCTACCGCCGGAAGCAGCGCCTCGGCTATCTGCACCGCATTGAGCGCCGCGCCCTTCCGGAGCTGGTCGGCGACGATCCACATGCCGAGCCCGTGCGGGACGGTGGGATCGACGCGCAGCCGGCCCACGTAGCAGTCGTCGGTGCCCTCCAGGAGCGCCGGCATCGGGTAGCGCTTCTCGTCCGGCTCGTCGACGAGGGACACGCCGTCCGCGGCACCGAGCGCCTCACGCGCGGCCTCGAGGGAGACCGGCGCCGCGAACTCGACCGCGAGCGCCTCGGAGTGGCAGCGCAGCACCGGGACGCGCACGCAGGTCGCGAACACGTCGAGGGCAGGCGCGTGCAGGATCTTCTTCGTCTCGACGACCATCTTCCACTCCTCCTTGGTGGACAGGTCGTCCAAGAAGACATCGATCTGCGGGATGCAGTTGAACGCGATGCGGTGCGCGAACTGCTCGGGTACGACGTCACGTCCGGCGAGGAAGTCGCCGGTCTGCTCGTACAGCTCGTCCATGGCCGCCTGTCCCGCGCCCGACGCCGCCTGGTAGGTGGACACGACGACGCGCTCGATCGGCGCGAGCCCGGCGAGCACGCCGAGAACGACGACCATCTGGATGGTCGAGCAGTTCGGGTTCGCGATGACGCCCGAGTGCCACAGGGCGTCCTCGGCGTTGACCTCGGGAACCACGAGCGGGACGTCCTCGTCCATGCGGAACGCCGAGGAGTTGTCGATCATCACGCAGCCCGCCGAGGTGACCGCCTCGCGGAACTGCTTGCTGATGGCGGCTCCGGCCGAGAACAGTGCGATGTCGACGCCGGCGAACGAGTCCGCCGTCAACTCGGAGACGGTCAGCTCGCCCCCGGCGAACGGCAGCCGCCTGCCCGCCGAACGCGAGGAGGCCAGCGCGCGCACCTCCGCGGCGGGGAAGCCGCGCTGGTCGAGCACGTTCAGCATCTCGATCCCCACCGCGCCGGTCGCGCCCGCAACGGCCACCACGGGACGCTCGGGCATCGGCTTGCCCCAGGCCATCGTCACTCCCCTTCGACTTCGCCGGCGCCCGCCGCCCCGGCGGCGCCGCTCAACTCGAATGCCTCGTGCAAGGCGCGTACCGCGCGCTCCACCTCGTCGGCCGCGACGACCGCGGTGATGCGGATCGTCGAGGTCGAGATCATGCCGATGTTGACGCCGGCATCCGCCAGCGTCCGGAACATGCGCGCCGCGACGCCGGGGTGCGTCTTCATGCCCGCGCCGACGAGCGAGACCTTCGCGATGCCCTCGTCGACGCTCCAGTCCCGCGCTCCGAGATCGCCGACCGCGAGTTCCGCGGCACGCTTCGCCCGGGCGAGGTCGGTCTTGGGCACGGTGAACGAGATGTCCGTCGTGCCCTGCTCGGACACGTTCTGGATGATCATGTCGACGTTCACGTTCGCCTCGGCCATCCGCTCGAAGACGTCGGCCGCCACACCGGGGCGGTCCGGGACGTCTCGGATGGTCACCTTGGCCTCCGAGGTGTCGTGGGCGACGCCTGAGATGACGGCCTGTTCCATGGTCTCGTCGGCCTCCTTGACGATGGTTCCGGGCTGCTCGTTGAAGGACGAGCGGCAGTGCACCACCACGCCGTGGTTGCGCGCGAACTCCACCGCGCGCAGGTTGAGCACGCCGGCGCCCGATGCTGCGAGCTCGAGCATCTCCTCGTAGCTGATCGTGTCGATCTTGCGCGCGGCCGGCACGATGCGCGGGTCCGCGGTGAACACGCCGTCCACGTCCGTGAAGATCTCGCAGACGTCGGCGCCGATGCCGGCGGCCACCGCGACCGCGGTCGTGTCCGACCCGCCGCGGCCGAGCGTGGTGATGTGCCCGTCGGCGGTCATGCCCTGGAAGCCGGCGACGATCACGATGCGGCCTGCGTCGAGCTCATCGCGCACGCAGTCGGCGCGGACCTCGCGGATCTTGGCCTTCGTGTGCCCGGTGTCGGTGATGATGCCGACCTGTGGTCCCGTGAACGAGATCGCCTCGGCCCCTTGCGCGTGGATCGCCATCGCGAGCAGTGCGATCGACACCTGCTCGCCCGTCGCGAGCAGCATGTCCATCTCGCGGTCGGGCGGGTCCGGCGTGATCTGCGCGGCGAGCTCGACGAGCTCGTCGGTGACATCGCCCATGGCCGACACGACCGCGACCACGTCGTCGCCCGCAGCGCGGCGCGCGACGAGCCTGCGTGCGACGGCTGCGATGCGCTCGGGCGAGCCCACCGAGGTCCCCCCGAACTTGGCGACCACGACCGCCACGCTAGACCACCCTCAGGTCCATGCGCGCCGCGGTGGAGCGCATCCGGTCGGACAGGCCCGAGAGCGCCTCGGCGTAGAAGTGGTCGACGAGGCTGTGCCCGCTCGTCCCCTCCATCGCGAGCATGAGCCGCTTGAGGGCGTGGCGCATCGCCTCGAGCTCGCGCTCCGGCTCGTCGCCGTACTCGAACGCGATCACGAGGTGCCCGCCGGCGACGCGGAACGGCAGGTCCCCCGGCTCGAAGTACGCGTTCATCTCAGCCTCGAGGTTCGCCGCGAGCCGCGGCCCGCCGAGGCGCCGGTAGGAGTCGAGCATGCCGTCGGCGATGCCGACGAACACCGCGCGCGCCTCCTCCGGCATGAGGTCCGCGGAAGGCTCGGCCGGCTGCTCGTGGCCCGGCCCGAGCCGCTCGAGGCCGGCCACGAACGCGTCGACTATGCGGGGGTCGAACTGCGTGCCCGCGCAACGCCGCAGCTCAGCGACCGCCTCGTCCCGGCTGCGGCCTCGGCGGTACGGCCGGTCGGACGTCATCGCCTCGTACGCGTCCGCGACGCCGAGCACTCTCGCGAGCAGCGGGATCTCCTCGCCCTTGAGGCCGGCCGGGTAGCCCCGCCCGTCCCAGTGCTCGTGGTGGTGCCGTACGACCGGCGCGATGGGCCAGGGGAACGCCACCGGGCGCAGGATGTTGGCGCCGATGAGCGGGTGGTGCCGCATCTGCCCCATCTCCGCGTCCGTGAGCCGCCCGGGCTTGAGCAGGATCTCCTCGCGAACGCCGATCTTGCCGATGTCGTGCAGGTATGCGGCCATCTCCAGCGCGGTCATCTGCTCGGGCGACAGGCCGAGGACCGAGCCGGTCGCCACCGAGTAGGCCGCCACGCCGTCCGAGTGGCCGCGCGTGTACGTGTCCTTCGCGTCGACCGCGGCGGCGAGCGCACGGACCGTGGCGAGGTAGGCGTCCTGGAGCGACACGAACAGCTCGATGTTGCCGATCGCGATCGCGACGTGGTTCGCGACGGTCGACAGGAGCCGCACGTCATCGGCACTGAACCGGAACGACGCGTCCCGCGTGCCGACCGTGATCGCGCCGATGACGCCCTCGTTCGTGGAGAGCGGCACCGACAGCGCCGCGCTCGCGCCGGTGACGGTGTCGACCTGCGACGCCGCGTGCGCGTCCCCCGACGGGTTGAAGATGAGCGGCCGGCCCTCACGGGCCACCCACTCGGCCATCGAGCTGCGCACCGCCCGGTCGTCGGGCTCGAGCTGCCCGCCGCCCGTCACGATCCGCACCGCGAGCGAGCCGTCGTTCCGGTCCCGCAGGCTGATGTAGCCGGTCTCGACCTCGAAGATCCGCAGCGCGGAGTCGAGCACGCCGCGCAGCAGCTCGTCCAGGTCCAGCGTGGCGCCGAGCGAGCGGCTGATCTCGTAGAGGGTCGCAAGCTCGAGCACCTTCCTGGTGAGGCTCTCGGTCCGGTCGCGCAGAGAGTCGGTCATCGAGTTGAACGACTCCGCGAGCGCATGGATCTCGTTCGCGCCGCCGATGCGCACCTTCGTCGTGAAGTCGCCGTCCGCGATGCGGCGCGCGCCCTCGGAGAGCGTGAGCAGCGGGGTCGAGACGCTGCGCGCGATCCATGCGCCGAGGCCCCACAGCAGCAGCACCGCGAAGATCGACAGGAGCGCGATGAGCCTGATGGTCGCGACCCGGGTCGCATCGATCACGTCGGTCCGCATGAGCGTGACGAGGTAGCGCCGGCTCGCGACCGGGTCGCTCGGCAGTGTGACCTGCGACGATCGCACGTGGTACGCGCCCGAGGTGGACTCCAGCGACCCGAGCCCGACCTCGCCCGCGGCCGCGGCGGCGAGCGCTTGTGAGACCGGCGGCGCCGGAGCCTCGAACGCGGCCTCGGACACCGCGTCGCCCGGCTCGTTGGCCATCGCCACGAGACGACCGTCGTCGTCGTACAGCGCGAACGACCCGGCGGAACCCCGCGTGCGCTCGCCCAGCAGTTCGCTGTCCAACAGGCGCACCACGCACAGCGTGTACGTGCCTGCGGTCGATCTCAGGACGCGCGCCGCCGCAATCGTGTCGCGGTCCCCGATCCGCACGAACGTGGCCGACGGCTCGGGGGTCGTCGTCGCATCGAAGAACGCTCCCAGCGGCCGGTCCCCGGCCGCGACCGCCGGCGCGGCGCCCGTCGCGGCGACGACGCTGCCGTCCCGGTCCAGCAGCAAGACGGAGTCGGCGCGGATCGCGCGGTTCATCTCGGTGAGCACGCTCGCCGCGGCAGCCTCGTCGCTTCGGCCCAGCCAGTCCTCGAGACGCGGATCCTGCGACATGAGCCGGACCGATTCCCGCAGGTCACGGGAGGCTTCGGTGAGGCGTGCCCGCGTCGACAGGTCGATCGCCTCGGCGCGTGACGCGACCCACTGGTCGGTGAGCCCGGACATGAGCGCGACGGCCACGAGCGTCGCCGCGATGCCGACCACGCACGCCACGCCGACCAGCGGGAGCACCACCTGCGTGTGCAGGTGTCTCCCGGCGCTGAAGAGCCATCTTCTCGAGGACAGGCCGTCCAGTGTGTGCCCCTCTTCGATCGGACCCGCGGGCGCGCGCGAACCGGCGCGACCGCCGAATGAACATTCTACCAGCGTGCGAGCGCGAAGGGCCCGAGGCGAAGCGTGCCCCGGGCCCTCGTCGTGCGTGCGGTCGCGCCTGCCTACGCGGACGCGCTCGCGGCGCACCGGGACTGGACGTAGTCCCAGTAGCGGTCGACCTCGGCCTTGACGGCCTCGAGCAGCTCCTCGTTGCCGGGCGCGAACAGGTGCTTGAAGCGGCCCTGCGGCTGCAGGAACTCCTCGAGCGGCTTGCGGTTGTTGACCTTGACGGTCTGGCGCCACACGCCGTTCTCGACCTCGAACATCGGCCAGTAGCCGGTCTGCACGGCGAGGCGGGCCAAGGCGATCGTGTCCTTGGGCTGGGTGCGCCAGCCGCGGGGGCACGGCGAGAAGACGAGCAGGAACGCCGCGCCATCCACGGCGAACGCCTTCTCGGCCTTGTCGGTGAGGTCCTTCCAGTGGCTGATCGAACTCTGCGCCGCGTACGGCACGCCGTGGTCCGCGATGATGCTCGCGAGGTCCTTGCGGCGCTGCGCTTTGCCCTGCTGGACCTTGCCGACCTCGGCGGTCGTCGCCCACGCGCCGAGCGGGGTGGCCGACGAGCGCTGGATGCCGGTGTTCATGTACGCGCCGTTGTCGTAGCACACGTACACCATGTCGTGCCCGCGCTCCATGGCGCCCGAGAGCGCCTGGATGCCGATGTCGTACGTGCCGCCGTCGCCACCGAACGCGACGAACTTGACCTTCTTGTCGGCCGGGATCCTGCCGGCGCGCTGCAGGCTCTTGAACGCGGCTTCGACGCCGGAGATGGTCGCGGAGGAGTTCTCGAACGCGTTGTGGATGAACGGGGTCTTCCACGACGAGTACGGGTAGATGGTCGTAGACACCTCGAGGCAGCCGGTCGCGCAGCCCGCGACGACCGGGTCCTCGCCGGCTGCGGTGCGTCGGTCGCGGTGCGC
>VAUM01000029.1 GCA_005774595.1 Actinomycetota bacterium | reverse complement strand
CGGTCGACGTCGGGACGACGAGCGCCGCCTCGACGCTCGTCGTCCCGACGTCGACCGCCACCGCGAGGTCGGCCGCCACCGTCCCGCCCCCCCGGACGCCGGTCACGCGCGGGGCGCACCCGGTCTCGTCCACGCGCACGGCGACGGTCCAGCCGCCGTCGCGCAGCGCGGCGGGGAGCGCGCGCAGCGCCTCGAGTTCGAAGGAGGCGTCGTCGATCCCGTGGTCCCGGCGGAGGGCGCCTGCGAGGCGCGCCGCGTCACTCGCGTTGTCGGCGAGGTCCGGGGCCGGCACGATCACGGGGATCGTGCGCACCGCGGGTGCGAGCGCGAACTCGGGCAGGCGTTCGCGGTGCTCCTCGGCGCTGAGCGTCACGTTGTGCGTGCGTCCGCCGCGGGCCGCCGCCGGCGCCGCGCCGGGGCGTGACTCGGGCGGGATGCGCACGACCACGTCGCCGGTCACAAGCGACTTGCAGCCGAGGATGTAGCCGGCAGCCGTCTGCTCGGCGGACAGCTTCGAAGAGACAGCCGAGTCGACCGACCCGGAGTCGACGATCATCCGGCACTTGCCGCACGTGCCGCCGCCACCGCACGAGGCCGTGACCGCTACGTCGGCGGCCATGGCCGCGCGCAGCAGGTTCTCGCCGATGCGGACATCGACCGACGTGTCGTCGGGCTGGAAGGTGACCTTGGGCATCGCGCCGTCCCGTCTTGGTCTCAGAACAGGCCCACGACGTCGCCGTCTGCGTTCAGGTCGATCGAGTCGCCGGCTGGGGTCTTCGGCAGCCCGGGCATCGTGCGCATGTCGCCGCAGAGCGGGTAGAGGAACCCGGCGCCGACGCTCGCACGGACATCTCGTATCGGGAGTCGCCAGCCGGTCGGACGCCCCTTGAGCGTCGGATCGTGGCTCAGCGACAGGTGCGTCTTGGCCATGCAGATCGGGAGGCGGTCGTAGCCGAGGTTCGTGTACAGCTCGATCTTCGCTTCGGCGGCAGGGAGGTAGTCGACCCCGTCGGCGCCGTAGATCTCCGTCGCGATCGCCTCGATCTTCTCCTTGATGGAGGCCGCGTCCGGGTAGAGGAAGCGGAACTCCTTGGGCATCTCGCATGCGGCGACGACCGCTTGGGCGAGCTCAACGCCGCCCGCGCCGCCCTCCGCGTGCACCCGGTGCGTGACCGCGAAGTCGGCTCCCGAGGCGAGCGCCCGCTCCTTGATGAACGTGTGCTCGCGCTCGGTGTCGGTCGGGAAGGTGTTGACCACCACGACGACCGGGATGCCGAACTTCTTCATGTTCTCGACGTGCTTCTCGAGGTTGCAGATGCCCTCGGTGAGAGACTCCATGTCCTCGCTCTTGAGCCGCTCGTCGAGCGGCTTGCCCGGGGAGACCTCGAAGCGGCCGGAGGCGGCCTTGAGCGCACGCACCGTCGCGACGATGACGACGCAGTCGGGACGCAGACCTGAGGCGCGGCACTTGATGTTGAGGAACTTCTCCGCGCCCATGTCGGCGCCGAAGCCCGATTCGGTCACGACGTAGTCGGCCAGCGCGAGCGCGATGCGGTCGGCGATGATCGAGTTGTTGCCCTGGGCGATGTTCGCGAACGGCCCAGCGTGTACGAAGACGGGCCCGCCCTCGAGGTTCTGCATCAGGTTCGGCTTGATCGCGTCGCGCATGAGCACCGCCATCGCGCCTGCGCACTTCAGATCCTCGGCGGTGACAGGCTCGCCGGCGCGGTTGGTGCCGATGACGATGCGCCCCAGGCGCGCGCGCATGTCCTCGAGATCGCTCGCCATCGCGAGCACCGCCATCACCTCGGAGGCCACCGAGATGTCGAAGCCGGTCTCGCGCGGGACGCCGTCGAGCTTGCCTCCGAGGCCGACTACGACGTTGCGCAGCGCGCGGTCGTTCAGGTCGACGACGCGGCGCCAGGTGATGGAGGTCGGCTCGATGTCGAGCGCGTTGCCGTGGTAGAGGTGGTTGTCGATGTACGCCGCGAGCAGGTTGTTCGCCATCGTCACGGCGTGAACGTCACCGGTGAGATGCAGGTTGAAGTCCTCCATCGGGATCACCTGCGAGTAGCCTCCGCCCGCCGCACCGCCCTTGATGCCGAAGACCGGTCCGAGGGAGGGCTGGCGGATGCAGGTGATGACGTTCTTGCCGATGTGGCCGAGCGCCTGCCCCAGCCCGACGGTGGTGACGGTCTTGCCCTCGCCGAGCGGCGTCGGATTGATCGCCGTCACGTCGATGTAGCGTCCCTGGGGCCGGTCGCCTATCTCGTCGAGGATGCCGAGCGGGACCTTGGCCTTGTAGTGGCCGTACAGCTCGAGTCGTTCCCCGTCGATGCCGATGCCCGATGCGATGTCGGTGATGGGACGCAGGGTCGCTTCTTGTGCGATCTCGAGATCTGATTTCACGTGGCGCCTCCGTAGGTCGGTTCGTAGGGACCGAGGGGCCGCTGGCCTAGCCGGGGCGGACGCCTCACGCCGGCGGTCTCAAGGGTGGAGGCCGCCGAGTGTGTCCATCGAGGGTAGTTCCCTGCATAGCGCCCGGCATCCCGCCGCCCACGAGCGGGCAATCGTCTCGGTGAGCGGGTCGTGCGGCGACGCGAACGGAACCGTGCTCCGCCGAGCGTCGTGGTGGACAGCGTCAGGGCTGCCGCCGAGCGGCTTCCCCAGGGCGCGTGCTTCCGGCATTCGCGGGCGCCCTTGTCGCCCCCCGACAAGTCGGGTACGATTCGCACGGCTTTGAGGCCCCCCGGCCTTCGTGTTGCGTCCATCGCACCCGGCGCCCGCCGTCTCTTGGCGGACGCCCGTCGCCGTAGTCACGCACGCTCTCGCCCGGGGCCCGCACACGCAAGCGGTACGTCTCGCAGGGGGTTGGAGCGCTGGGCGTAGGGTTCTTCGAGGGTCTGTCCGCGGGTCTATCCGACCCGCTTCTCGCCGTCATCGTCGGTGTCGCCTGCGGCACCGTGCTGCTCGCGCTGTCGCGCGGCAGCTTCTCGCTCGCCACGCCCGACTTCCCCGAGCGCGGCATGGCGCTCGTCGCGCTCGCGCTGTTCGGGCGGCTCGCGGCCGCCGTGCTCCTGCTGTGGGCGTACAGCCGCATCGCTCCGGCCGGCATCAAGCCGTTCGGGATCTCCTTCGCGCTGACCTTCCTGGCGCTCTACACGGTCGAACTGGTCCGGTACGCCGGCCTGCACAGGTACGCCCGGCCGACCCGGGCACCTAGGTGAGGAGGTAGGTAGCCGCGTGAATCCCATGGATCTGCTGCCGATGAGGATCGAGGAACTCGTCCACGAGTTGTCCGTGCTGCCCTTCAACGACCTGCACGGCACCGTGACGAGCCCGCTGACGCTCACGAACTACACGTTCTGGGGCCTCATCGCGCTTGTGACGACCATCCTGTTCTTCACCCTGGTGGCGACGAAGCAGCGGCAGCGCATCGCCGCGGCCGAGGCGTCCGGCAAGGCGACCGACCTGGCGCCCACCGGCCGACTGACTGGAATGCTCGAGGCCGGCGTCGAGTTCGTGCGCGACATGGCCGTCGACGTCATCGGCCCGAAGGACGGCCCCAAGTACGTGGCCTTCCTGTGCACCATCTTCTTCATGATCCTCATCTCGAACATGTACGGCCTCATCCCCGGCGCCAAGTCGTTCGCCGGCAGCATCGGCGGCACCGTCGCGCTGGCGCTCGTGGTCTGGGTCGTCTTCGTGTTCGTGGGCTTCAAGAAGAACGGCGCGTTCGGCTACATGAAGAGCCTGATCCCCGAGGGCGTTCGCAAGATGCCGCTGGCGGCGCGCATCGGCCTCGGCGGGTTCATCTTCCTGCTCGAGTTCATCTCGACGTTCCTGGTCAGGCCGCTCACGCAGTCGGTCCGACTCTTCGCCAACATGTACGCCGGCCACGTCATCCTCGGCGTGTTCGGGTCGTTCGTGTGGCTGTTCGTGCCCATCATCAAGATGCAGGCGGAGCAGTCGTTCTCGGTCGGCGGCGCGGGCATCGGCCTGCTGGCCATGGTCTTCCTGATCATCATGTACGCCTTCGAGGTGTTCGTCGCCTTCATCCAGGCGTACGTGTTCACGATCCTGACCGCGGTCTACATCCAGAGCTCGGTGCACGCCTCCGAGCACTAGCACGTGGCGCCGGCCTTCGCGGCGGCGTCTTCGCACGGTAGGTGTCCGGCCCCCGCGGGCCGGTGAGGTTGACAGAATCATCAGTCGGAAATCGGAGGGCGCGAAGCCGCCCGCCGAACAAGAAGGAGGAACACGTAGTGGAAGCTCTCGTCCCCGGTCTCGTCGCCATCGGCAAGGGTCTCGCGTACGGCCTCGCGGCCATCGGCCCCGGCATCGGCATCGGCGTTGTCGCCGGCAAGGCCGTCGAGGCCATGGCCCGCCAGCCTGAGATGGCCGGCCGCCTGCAGACCACCATGTTCATCGGCGTGGCGTTCACCGAGGCGCTCGCGCTGCTCGGCTTCGTCCTGACCTTCCTGCTGTAGGCCCGACAACCGAAGGACGGAGGTACGCGAAGTGTCGTTCATCGGAGTCGCATACGCGTCCGAAGCCGCCGCGGCGGCGGCCGAGGGCGCTGAGCCGGCCGTTTCCGGCCTGCAGAAGATGCTCGGGGCCGTCTACCCGAACCCGGCCGACATCTGGCCGACCTGGGTGGCGTTCCTGATCCTGTTCTTCCTGCTGTGGAAGTTCGCCGTCCCGGCCATCATCGGGATGCTCGACAAGCGGGCCGCCACCATCAAGGAGTCGCTCGAGAAGGCCGAGGAGACCAAGGTCGAGGCCGAGCGGCTGCTCGAGGACTACAAGAAGCAGATGGCCGAGGCCCGCGGCGAGGCCGCGAAGGTCATCGACCAGGCCAAGACCGCCGCGCGCGCCATGGCCGACGACATCGAGGCGAAGGCCAAGTCCGACGCCGAGGCCGTCGTCGCGAAGGCGCACGAGACCATGGCCGCCGAGCGTGCCGCCGCCGCCGCCGAGCTGCAGGCGCAGGTCGCCGAGCTCTCGACCGCGGTCGCGTCCAAGCTCATCGGCGAGACGCTCGACGCGAAGGCGCACGCCAAGCTGATCGAGCGCTTCGTCGCGGAGGCGGGCGGTCTGAATGACAACTAGCGAGACGACAGGGGCCTACGCACGGGCCCTCTACGATCTCGCCGCCCTGACGGACTCGGTGGACGCGGCCGACGAGTCGCTGGCCGCCATCGTCGAGGCCATCCGCGGCAACGTCGCCCTGCGCGACGCGCTGGCCGACCCTGCGGTGCCGGGCGAGAAGAAGCGCGCCATCGTGCGCGACGTCTTCACCGCCCAGTCGCCGGAGGCGGTCGCCGTCGCGGGGCTGCTCGCCGAGCGCGGCGAGGCGGCGTCGATCGACGCCGTCGCGGCCGCCTACCGCGAGATCGCAGAGAAGGAGCGGGGCATCGTCGTGGCCGAGGTCACGACCGCCGTCCCGCTCGACGAGGCGCTCCGGTCCAGCGTGACCGGCAAGCTGTCCGCCTCGCTGGGCCGGCCCGTCGCGCTGCGCGAGCGCGTCGACGCGGCGGTGCTGGGCGGAATCCGTATCAAGGTCGCGGGCCGCGTGCTCGACGGGACCCTGTCGTCTCAGGTGAACGCGATGCGCGCCGTCCTTTCGAGCACCCCCCAGGGAGGTGAGGGCTAGGTGGCGGAGATCACTGCGAGCCACATCAGCGAGGTCCTGAAGGCACAGCTCGGCTCGTTCGCCGCCGAGGTCGACGTACGCGAGGTCGGTACCGTCGAGATGATCGGCGACGGCATCGCGCGGTGCAGCGGCCTCAAGGGCGCGATGGCCGGCGAGCTTCTCGAGTTCGTCAGCGCCGACGGCCACGTCGTCATGGGCATGGCGCTGAACCTCGACGAGAACGAGGTCGGCGCGGTCCTGATGGGCGAGACCTCGCTCATCAAGGAGAACGACACGGTCCGCACGACCGGACGCGTCGTCGAGGTGCCGAGCGGCAAGGGCTTCCTCGGCCGCATCGTCAACCCGCTCGGCATGCCGATCGACGGCAAGGGCCCGATCGCGGCCGAGGGCACCCGCCCGCTGGAGTTCCGGGCGCCGGGCGTCATCGAGCGCAAGGGCGTCCACGAGCCGCTGCAGACCGGCATCCTGGCCGTCGACTCGATGATCCCGATCGGGCGCGGCCAGCGCGAGCTGATCATCGGCGACCGCCAGACGGGCAAGACCGCTGTCGCGGTCGACACGATCATCAACCAGAAGGACACCGGGGTCATCTGCATCTACGTCGCCGTCGGCCAGAAGGCCTCGACGGTCGCCGCCGTGGTGCAGACGCTCGAGCAGTACGGCGCGATGGACTACACGATCGTCGTTGCCGCCAACGCGTCCGACCCGGCGCCGATGCAGTACATCGCGCCCCTGGCCGGCGCGGCCATCGGCGAGTTCTTCATGTACAACGGCGAGGACGCCAAGCCCGCGAGCAAGGACAATCCGGGCCGCCACGTGCTGTGCATCTACGACGACCTGTCGAAGCAGGCCGTCGCCTACCGCCAGATGTCGCTGACGCTGCGCCGCCCGCCGGGCCGCGAGGCGTACCCCGGCGACGTCTTCTACCTGCACAGCCGCCTGCTCGAGCGCGCGGTCAAGATGAACGACGACAACGGCGCGGGCTCGCTGACGGCGCTGCCGGTCATCGAGACGCAGGCCGGCGACGTGTCGGCCTACATCCCGACCAACGTCATCTCGATCACGGACGGGCAGATCTTCCTCGTCACCGACCTGTTCTACCAGGGCATCCGTCCCGCCATCAACGTCGGCATCTCGGTGTCGCGAGTCGGCGGCAACGCGCAGATCAAGGCGATGAAGCAGGTCGCCGGCTCGTTGCGCCTCGACCTGGCGAACTACCGCTCGCTGGCGGCGTTCGCGCAGTTCGGGTCCGACCTGGACAAGGCGACGCAGGACACGCTGAACCGCGGCGCGCGCTTGGTCGAGCTGCTCAAGCAGGGCCGCTACGCGCCCTACCCGGTGCAGCACCAGGTCATGACGATCTTCGCCGGCGGCAAGGGCTACCTCGACACGCTCCCGGTGGAGAAGGTCCAGCAGTTCCGTGACGAGTTCCTCGAGTTCGTGGACTCGGCCCATCCGGAGATCGGGCGTGCCATCGCGGGCGAGAAGGCCATCTCGGACGAGACGAGCGCGGCGCTCACTGCGGCGCTCGAGGAGTTCTCCGCGCAGTTCGCGGCGGAGTAGCGGAGGAAGCGACACACATGCCGAACCTTCGCGACATCAAGAAGCGGATCGACAGCGTGGAGTCCACGCGCCAGATCACGCGCACCATGGAGATGGTCGCGACCGCCAAGATCAAGAAGGCGCAGGAGCGCATCGAGTCCGCGCGTCCGTACGCGCTGTCGATGATGGAGGTGCTCGGCAACGTCGCCCGGTTCGCCAAAGGCGCCGAGCACCCGCTGCTCCAGGAGCACGACTCCGTGAAGCGCGCCGTCATCATCTGCGTCACGAGCGACCGCGGCCTGTGCGGGGCGTTCAACGCGAACATCCTGCGCATGACCGAGGCGTTCGTGCGCGAGCAGCGCGCCGAAGGCGTCGAGGTCGACATCATCACGGTCGGCAAGAAGGCGGTCGGGTACTTCCGCTACCGCGGCGTCGAGCCGCTCGCGTCGTATCGCGACATCTCCGACAAGCCCACCTTCATGGACGCCAAGAGCATCGCGGCGCACCTGATCGGCGCGTACGGCGCCGAGGAGCTCGACCGGGTGGTCATCGCGTTCAACCGCTTCAAGAACGTGGCCGAGCAGAAGCCGGAGCTGCACCAGCTGCTCCCCATCCGTCAGGCCGCGCTCGACGAGGCGGCCGAGGACGTCGAGGCGGCCCACGTCACGGCCGAGTACCTCTTCGAGCCGGACGCCGAGAGCGTGCTTCAGCTGCTGCTGCCGACCTACGTCGAGACGCTCATCTACCGCTCGCTCATGGAGTCGGCCGCGTCCGAGCAGGGCGCGCGCCGCACCGCCATGAAGTCGGCGACCGACAACGCCGGCGAGATGATCACCACCCTGTCGCGCAGCTACAACCGCGCGCGCCAGGCCGCCATCACCACCGAGATCGCTGAGATCGTCGGCGGCGCCGCCGCCCTGGAAGACGAGTAAAGAGGAATGCCGATGAACATCGGACGCATCGTGCGGGTCGTGGGCCCGGTCCTGGACGTGGAGTTCGCGCCGGACGCCATGCCCGCCATCTACAACGCCCTCAAGCTCGAGGGCACGACGCCCGCCGGCCAGATCAAGCTGGTCGCCGAGGTGCAGCAGCACCTCGAGGGCAACCAGGTCCGCGCGGTCGCCATGAGCTCCACCGACGGCGTCCAGCGCGGCATGGACATCGTCGACACCGGCAAGCCGATGATGATGCCGGTCGGGCCGTCCACGCTCGGCCGCATCTGGAACGTCGTCGGCGAGCCCGTCGACGGCAAGCCGATGCCCGAGGTGGAGGACTTCTACCCCATCCACCGCGAGGCGCCGGAGTACGAGGACCTCGAGCCCAAGACCGAGATCTTCGAGACCGGCATCAAGGTCGTCGACCTGCTCGAGCCCTACATCAAGGGCGGCAAGACCGGCCTGTTCGGCGGCGCGGGCGTGGGCAAGACCGTCATCATCATGGAGCTCATCAACAACCTCGCCCAGCAGCACGGTGGCACGTCGGTGTTCACCGGCGTGGGCGAGCGCACCCGCGAGGGCACCGACCTGTACAACGAGATGTGCGAGTCGGGCGTCATCAACAAGACCTGCCTGGTCTACGGCCAGATGAACGAGCCGCCCGGCGCGCGCCTGCGCGTCGGCCTGGCGGGCCTCACGGCCGCCGAGTACTTCCGCGACCAGGGCCAGGACGTACTCCTGTTCGTGGACAACATCTTCCGCTTCACCCAGGCAGGTTCCGAGGTCTCGGCGCTGCTCGGCCGCATGCCGTCCGCCGTCGGCTACCAGCCCACGCTGGCCACCGAGATGGGCGAGCTGCAGGAGCGCATCACCTCGACCAAGACCGGCTCGATCACGTCGGTGCAGGCCATCTACGTGCCCGCCGACGACCTGACCGACCCGGCGCCGGCCACGGCGTTCTCGCACCTCGACGCCACCACGGTCCTCTCGCGCGGTATCGCCGAGCTGGGCCTGTACCCGGCTGTCGACCCGCTCGCGTCCACATCGCGCGCGCTGTCGGCCGACGTCGTCGGCGACGAGCACTACCGGGTCGCGCGCGCGGTGCAGCAGGTGCTGCAGCGCTACAAGGACCTGCAGGACATCATCGCCATCCTCGGCATGGACGAGCTGTCCGAGGAGGACAAGCTCACCGTGTCGCGCGCCCGCAAGATCCAGCAGTTCCTCTCGCAGCCGTTCTCGGTGGCCGAGGCGTTCACCGGCATGGCCGGCAAGTACGTCAAGCTCGAGGACACGATCCGCGGCTTCGACGAGCTGGTCTCAGGCGCCCACGACGACGTGCCCGAGCAGGCGTTCCGCTACGTCGGCACCATCGAGGAAGCCCTCGAGAAGGCCGAGCAGATGGCCGCGACGGCCTAGGGAGCTGTGGGTATGGCACGCACACTCATGTGCGAGATCATCACGCCCGAGCGCATCGTGTACACCAACGAGGTGGACATGGTCATCGCCCCGACCATCGACGGCGAGATCGGCATCCTGCCGCTGCACGCGCCGCTCGTCAGCGCGCTTCGCGCCGGCGAGGTCCGCGTGAAGTTCGGCGGCGAGCAGACCGAGTGGTTCGCGGTGGCGGGCGGCTACGTCCAGGTCCACGAGGACAAGGTCATCCTGCTCGCCGACGCGGCTGTCGCGTCTTCGCAGATCGACATCGAGCGCGTGCGCCAGTCGATGGAGCACGCGCAGGCGCGGATGTCCGAGGTCGCGATGGACGACGAGGCGCTGCGCACCGAGGTCGAGCGCGAGCTCAAGTGGTGCGAGGCGCAGATCGCGGTGGGCGGGCGCAAGCGGTAGCGCGCAGCGCTCGCGAGCGTGATGCGAGACGCGGCCGTCCCGAGAAGTCGGGGCGGCCGCTTCGCGTTGGCGGGGTAGCGGCGCGCTGGCCCGCATCCGTCACCCGCGTTGACATCCCGTGTCGGGGGGCATCCCTATGCGTTTGGCAAGGGCTGATCAGGCGGCTCTGACGGGGGACTCGTAGTGAGCGTTGTCGCGAAGCATCGCCCAGAGCACGTCGACCTTGCGCCGGGCGAGTGCGAGCACGGCTTGGTTGTGCCGTTTGCCCTCGAATCGCTTGCGGTCGTAGTACGCCCGGCTTCACGCACAGCGCGGGAAGCATGGGCGCGGAATCGGTGAACTGTGCGACCGCACCTAGCCGATGGTGGTCACAAGATGCCTGATCCGTCTCCCGACATCGGTGTTGCAAGGCGAACGCGACCCGACGCGGCATCCAGTCTCGGAAGCGGAACGCGGCGCGATCGGCCGGTTGCGAGGCTTCCGAGAACCGCGAATCGTGAACCACCCCGCTACTCGTGGAATACGGCCCACCGAGGGCCGTGGTACTGTCAGACGGAAGAGTGCGGATCGAGGCGCAACGGTCTTGGTGTGACGGGCATGTGTCAAGGGGGACTGTGGAACCGACGAGACGTGGTGTCTGGCCCAGCGGACGGCATGTTCTGGGAGCGCTCGCGTTCGCTCTCCCGCTCCTCGTGTGGCCATCCTCCCTGAGCTTCTTCGAGTTGCCGAAGGCCGTCGCCTTGCAGGCTGGGGTGCTGGCCTTGACGGGCATGCTTGCTCTGAGACTCGCTGCGGTGGGGGCGCGGTCGTTGCGAGTGTCGCGGCCCCTGATCGCGATCGTCGGATTCGGCGCATGGGCGGCGCTCTCGACAGCGCTGTCGATCCACGTGCCCACAGCGGTGGTGGGGAGTGCGGAGCGCGCAGAGGGGCTGCTTACGCTCGTTGCCTACGTGGCCTTGGCGCTTGCAGCTGTCCAGCTCGTCCGCCGCTTCGACGATCTCTACATGCTTGCGGGCTTGGTCTCGCTCTCCGGGATTCTCGTCACAGGGTATGCACTCGTCCAAGCCGGCGGGTTCGACATGTTCGCGTGGGAGATGCCGTTCGGCCCTGGACGCCCGTTCGCGACCTTGGCGAATCCGGACTTCCTCGGAGGGTTTCTGGCCCTCGTGTGGCCGCTGGCTGCAGCGGGGTCGTTCGAGCGACCGCCGAGGGCTGGCGAACGCGGATGGGTCGGCGCGTCGCTCACCTGCGTGCTCGCTGGGTTCGTGATCATGCGGGCTCTGGCGACGGCTCGTGTG